>JAPUES010000055.1 GCA_027492445.1 Sporomusaceae bacterium
GCGCAGTCAGTGGTTAAAAACAAAGGGGTCCGATGGACCCCTTTGTTGTTCAGTTTGCAAAAGAAACTGGAATTGACGTTCGTATAATTCGTGATATGTGTGAGAAGAAAATCATACCCAGCGAAATCTATAATGGCCGTTATCGTATTCTCCGTGAGAAGGCGATAAGAAAATTAACTAAAAGAGCTGAAGAGTTTGAAGGGCATTATCGTCCTGAATGTTCTCCAGCCCTAGAAGCCATTAGAGCAAAGAGAGCAATAACAAGAAAACGAACCGCAAAGCAGCAATTAGCACTTGATCAATTACGTGGGCTTGCTCAGTAGGCAATGTAAGAGGTGATTAATTAATGGAGATACATAACATTCGGTTTATAGAGAGAACAAACAGAAAGACTGATGTTCGGGGAATTATTGCATGGACATTCTTGTTTCTTATAGTAATGTTTTTTGTACCTGGTGAATGGTAAAAAAGATGCCCGTCCATTGGACAGGCAAAAATGGGGGCGAGGGACTAAGTGTTGTCCTCTTGATTTAATTATCGCATGAGAGGGGGTGAATGTCAGTGTTTCTTGATACACGAAAGAACAGCAAAATGTCCCAAGATACGGTTGCTAATGAGTGTGGAATAGACCGAAAACGGTACATGAAGATTGAAAATGATAACGCGCTACCAGATCCTCATGAATTAATCGCAATCGACCGGTGCTTAGGTCAAAACGGTAAATTAATCATGAACTATTGCAGCCATCATTGCCCAGCTGGGAAAGCAGTTGGATTATCTTTCGAAGAAATGCCTCCACTATTGGCTGGAGTGCAAGTAATGAAATTTCTGCGTGATGCAGAAAATACTCGGCCAGAATTAGAATCTATCTTGGCTGATGGAGTGATTGATCAAAACGAGCAAGATCGATTTAGCTCAATTTGTGAGAAGTACGATAGTTTAACCAATGCCTTGATATCTCTAGTCATGCATAAAGAAAAAGCCACCTGCGTTGGCGCGCAGATGACTTTAAGAGTTTAACGATTAAATAACACCCCGATTATAACACGCCGTGTAGTCGGAGGTCAAGGAGGGCGTTACTAATGAGTAAAATGACATATGAATCTTTTCTGAGATTGCATTTAAAGCAGCTTCAGGACGTCCAATATAAAAGTGGCTATGAATATGCCAAACAAAAAATAGTAGAATCACTTAAATCTGTAGCTATCGTTGACCTATTTATACTTTTGCGGTCACTTCGAGAAGAGGGATATAGTAAGCGCAATTACTATGCGATTGGTCAGGCCCATGCAGTAATGGAGCTAATCCGTGCCCGTGTCGATGGAGATGTTAGTGTTGCAACTAATTAAGAGATCAGTGAGGAAGAATTGTCCTTATTGCGGGACCGTGGGTATAGCATCTTGCATGCATAATAAAACAGATCTATGTGTGAGATGCCCGAAATGTAAAGCGAGATGGTACTCACGGTCCTGTAAGTGTCCTGAGTGTGGCAAAGTAAACGGATATTACAGTGATGGTATATGTATTAAGTGCTACGAAGTTAGGCAACGTCAAAAAAACATAGGGCGGGTGATATGAGTGGATAAAGTGAGAATGTTAGCTGATGATATTCATAAGGGAGTTACAGGTAATGGAAGTGCTTATTTTGTAGGCCGTGTAGCTAGTATGGTTGAATATGCTTTGCTGGATGGCAAGAAGAATATTAGTGTAGATCTGTTATTAAAAGCGTTTAATGATGCGAGAGAATTTGCAAGGGAAAATCAACGTTAATTTTTTTTACCTATTTTAAGGTAAGAATACGAGTTTTATAAGAAATGGGGGCGGGTTAAATGGCATGTAAAACATATCAACCCCATAGATGTGGTGAGTGTTGTTATATAGATCGTGATACCTACCGTGGAGCAGGTAAAAAAGTATGTTATCAGTTAGAACGTGTAAATGATCGGAAAGTTGCAGTGGAGGTAACGGAAAATCAAAAATCATGTGGCAGCTTTCATGTTGCTAAAAAAGTAGGAAGGGTAGGGTGATACCATGTATCAGCAAGCGGTTTCAAGATTAAAAGCTGAAATAGAAAATAATAAAAGTAATTCATACATCCAGGTAGTCGGCAATTTCTTACTGCAACATTTGGATAAGCATTATGAGGATGCCGACAAATTTATGAGTGCAGATAAGACCATTGCCAAGAGTCTAGATAAAATGCGCGAAGAGGCTAGTAAAAAGAAAGTTGGCAATTGCGCTATGTTCACGCCGGAAGAGGGCTTTGCAATCGTACTTAAATATTTTGGTATTGAATCTACAGTAAAGAGTCCAGCACCAACGGCTGCTACAAACATTCAAAAGCCGGTTACTACTCCAAAGAAATCAGAGGTTGACTTTGATATCAGCCTTGATGATTTGCTATAAGGGGTGGCGGTCGTGGAATATCAAGAGTATTTAGCTCATTTTCCTAAAAAAATTACTAAAGAAATGGAAGAGTACACAGTAAATGAGGTTTTTAAAGATAGCCGATATTTATTTGTTTGGCGTGAAGGTAAGGATAAGGTCGGATATTGCACGCATTGTGGTGAAAAATCCGGTGTATGCAATGGTTATAGGCATAACGACGCTGGATTTTGTCCCAGATGCCAGTCGCAGGTCATCGTAAAGAATGACAAATTTAAACGGGGGAAAATAATCGACTTTGCCTATTTTGTTTTTTATGAAAAATCAGCAATTGATCCAAATGTCATTATAGCGTACGGAATTGAATCTTTCCGCGATTACAGAGAATCGTATCATAGTGTACAGACAAATTACAAAATAGAGGCCATCTACTATTTTGAAATGGGTAATAGCACAATGTTTTTAGAAGGCTACGACTACGAAAAGAACAAGTACGTATTTAAACCGAATAAAACGGTATTTTCCTTATTTAGCAGAAAAGATGGTAGCAATATGTGGTCACAAAGCAAACGAATATATGTTGGATATTCAAAGCAGAGCCTAGAAAGAGCGGTAATTGGAACACCTTTTCAATACAGCTGTTATTCTTCCTACGATTATGATCAAGAAGACATGGTTAAATTTATAAGTTTATACAGCCAATATCCATGCATCGAATATTTGACAAAAATGGGAATGGAAGATGTTGTGAAAGCCAAATTAAGCGGTCAACAGACTTATAGTGCAATTCACTGGCGCGGAAAAACATTGCCTAAAGTACTGCGATTACCTAAAAACATTATCAAGGACATACAAAAAGAAAAATTGCGCGTTACGCCGATTTTATTAAAAACATTACAAATTATG
>JAPUES010000056.1 GCA_027492445.1 Sporomusaceae bacterium
GATAGTGACAATAAACCAGCCAGCTATATTTGTGAGGGTATCGTTTTTGAAAGAACCCATAATAGTTTTTTTATTACTAATGAGCATGAGAGGTATAATTGCTGCTGGCAGGGCAAAGCTTAATACGACTTGACTAGTAATAAGGGCGCTCATGGGATTAATACCAGCAAGCAGAATTGCCATACCGGGTAGCATGGTGATAAGCCGACGAATGCTAATCGGAATATCAAAACCGACAAAGCCGCCTAAAATGACCTCGCCAGCCATCGTGCCAACAGTGGCGGAGGATAAGCCAGAAGCTAACAGGGCTAGGCCAAAGACCCCTGCCGCCATATTGCCCATAAGAGGCTGCAGTGTCATATAAGCAGATTCAATACTATCCACAGTAAGACCATTACTATTAAAAACAGCGGCGGATACAATCACCATGGCACAGTTAACAATGAAGGCCATATTCATAGCGAAAAAGATATCGAACTTTGCCATTTTTAAGTGATGAATACAGTCTTTTTCATCATTTGTCCGACGGGTTTGCACCAGATGAGAATGAAGATAGATAACATGGGGCATAACAGTAGCACCAAGCATTCCCGCTGCAACGAGGACGCTATCCGTAGTAAGCATGGGAACGGCTACGTGGTAAGCTACTTGCTCCCATGCCGGCTTAGAAATAATCATTTCCCAGACATAAGAAATGCTGATGACAGCGACCATCCCAGTGACAATGCGCTCCACAATATGTTGGCCATATTTTTGCATATGGCAGATGAAATAAGTAATTGCACCTGTTAGTATTGCCGACCATACTAAGGGGATGTTAAACAATAGATAAAAACCAAGTACGCCACCGAGGAATTCGGCAAGGTCCGTAGCCATTGCAGCCAGTGTAGCAATGGACCATAAAAACCAATTTGTAGGTCTAGAAAAATTTTTTCCGCAATGGATTGGTAAGCCTACTCCTGTCGCGATTCCAATTTTTGCCGAAATGGTTTGCACAAAAATTGCCATGAGATTGCTCCATAGAATAACCCACAGTAGATTATAACCAAAGCGAGAACCGCCGCTAATATTAGTGCCAAAATTGCCAGGGTCCATATAAGCAACGCTGACGATAAAAGCGGGACCAAGATATTTTAGCAGCCCTTTTGCTTTTAAGGTTATTTCCTCACCTGCTAGTAATGGCAGACTGATTGGTAAATTAGGTAATGCTTGATTTTCTTTCAAAAGAACCACCCCTTGTTTTTTATGAAAACTGAGTAATAAAGACTAAGTTAAAGTAAATGGTTAGCTATGGCTAACATTTAGGAAAGTGGGATTACTATATAATATGAAGGGAACTATATTTTGTAACTATAAAAAAATAAAACTAAGTTAAATATTTAATAAAGACAGTTGACAGAATATTAAATATTTGCAATACTAGTAGTAATAATAACAAAGTAAGAATCGTTATCAATTTGTAACAAAAAGCAATAAAAGGGAAAAAAACCCAAGGAAAATATTTAGGGGGGATTATTATGAAAAAAGGTGTAATTGTGTATTGGAGTGGGACAGGCAGTACCGAGGCGATGGCTGAAGCTCTGGCAGAAGGAGCAAAGAAAAATCACGCCCAAGTGACCTTGCTTCCTGTTGATGAAGCGACTGTGGATGATGTAAAGAATGCAGACTTCATTGCAATGGGATGTCCTTCGATGGGAGGAGATGAGCTAGAGGAACAAGATATGGAACCTTTTGTAGCATCTTTAGAAAGTGTGGTTGCTGGTAAGCCTGTAGTACTATTTGGCTCCTATGGCTGGGGTGAAGGCAAATGGATGGAAGACTGGGTAGCTAGAATGAATCAATGGGGTGCACAAGTCTTGGGAGAAGGCCTTATTTGCTTAGGTATGCCTAACGAAGAAAATCTTAAAGAGTGCCAAGAAGTAGGCAGTGCCCTCAGCGAAGCATAAGAGAAAAATGGCAATTCGTTGACAAATGTTACAAGCTATTATATATTTTTAATATAGCGATAATGAATTATCATTTCATAGTAATAATAGAAGTGGTGTATAGCTTACGAAGAGATAAGCGTATTATAATGATAATGTCCCGATGTATTTTTACGTCGGGACTGTTATATTTTGAAAAGTAGAGAGGTGAAAGTATGTCAGAGCAACAAGGTTTGATTCTTGTTAACACGGGAAATGGTAAAGGCAAGACAACAGCAGCATTAGGGATGGGAATGAGGGCCTGGGGACAAGGTATGAAGGTATTAGTGCTACAGTTTATAAAGGGTAATTGGAAATATGGAGAATTACAAGCTGCTGAGAGAATGGGAGCTGATTTTGTTATCCGCCAAATGGGTGAAGGTTTTGTAAAGGGATGTGCCCAAGAGGAGATGAAAGCTCATCAAAGTGCCGCCGAGGAGGCCTTAGAAGCTGCCAATATTGAAATGGCATCTGGGCAGTGGGATATGGTAATCTTAGATGAAATCAATTATGCCATTAAATTTGGTTTGGTTTCCCTAGAGACTGTGCTAGCAATCCTTGAAAACAAGCCTTCCTCCTTACATATTGTTCTTACCGGACGAGAGGCACATGCTAAGATTATAGAGAGGGCTGACTTAGTGACAGAGATGAAAGAAATCAAGCATCCTTATAAGAAGGGGATAAAGGCACAAAAGGGCATTGAGTTTTAGCCTTTGAAGCTAGCAAAGCCTTGACAAATTTAAAAAAATCAGCTAGAGTGATTGTGTGAACAATGAAAATTTCATAGCGACGGTATAGGTGCCCTGCGGGGCTTAATAGGGAAGTCTGGTTAAAGTCCGGCACGGTCCCGCCACTGTAATGGGGAGCAAATCCATGTTATGCCACTGAGATGAAAATTTTGGGAAGGTGTGGAAAAGCTATGAACCAAAGTCAGGAGAACTGCCTATATAGCAATCACCGATTGACCTGCGAGAGATGGGGAGGAGATTTGTACAGTGTACTGTAGCCTATTCGTAGGCTATGATTATTGCATCTATCACAATCTTCTGGTTAATTTTAAACAGAAGATTTTTTTTGTTCATTATGCTTTCATTATCCATTTTAATAGATTGTGCTACGTCCTTGGTGGCGGGGTTCCTTAATTGGAACCTTTCTTTTTACGGGATCAGAAAGTATAACACTTTTTGAATCCAAGCAAGAGCAACTAAGACTTGGCTGAGGTCAAGTTTTCTATAAGGAAAGGTAGTCAAGAGTGTGGGATAATGTTAAAATAAAGGGTGCAATTCCTCATTACACTCAGGTTTTCTAT
>JAPUES010000057.1:0-1711 GCA_027492445.1 Sporomusaceae bacterium
GCAAGCTTCATTGTACACATTGTCATAAGATGCAGTGTCCTAAAGGGGAAGCAATTTGTATGCAAGATATTACCCCCACAATGGTTGCTAAAGAAGTATATGATATAGTTGGGCAATAGAATTCTCACTGCTGATAGTGGGAATTTTATTCATTTTAGGCTGGTTATTTAATTTTGTCATTAATCGCTATGGACTTATGAATATATCTTTGAATTGTAGGTTTATAGTAAAGGACTTATAATGAAATTACCGGAATTGAGAGAAAATTTCTGCAGAAAAGTTTGGCCATTGCGGTGAGAATTATGAGGGAGGTTAACATTATATGTCAACTAGTCAACTAAATACTCAAACCGCCACGAGCACAAGCCAACAACGCATTCAAAAGTTTGGCAGATTTTTAAGTGGCATGGTTATGCCTAATATTGGGGCCTTTATTGCTTGGGGATTAATTACAGCCTTTTTTATTCCTACCGGTTGGATGCCGAATGAATATTTAAGTAAACTTGTTGGACCAATGATTGTATATTTGCTTCCTCTTCTTATTGGCTACACGGGAGGTAAAATGGTCGGAGATAACCGAGGAGGCGTTCTCGGTGCCATTGCGACCATTGGTGTTGTCGTGGGCGCAGATATTCCCATGTTTATTGGTGCCATGATTATGGGACCTGTTGGTGGTTTGGTAATCAAAAAATTTGATGAAGCCATTGAAGGAAAAGTACCTGCTGGTTTTGAAATGCTCATTAATAATTTCTCCGCAGGTATCATAGGTGCTATACTTGCCTTAGTTGCATATACAGGTGTTGGTCCTGTAGTTTTGGGACTAAATGGATTTTTGAAAGCAGGCGTAGAAAGCATTATAAATGCAGGCTTGTTGCCATTAGCTTCTTTATTCATTGAACCAGGGAAAATTTTATTTCTAAATAATGCCATTAATCATGGACTATTAGGTCCTATAGGTATACAACAAGCAAAGGAAATGGGACAATCCATTATCTTCTTGCTAGAGGCAAATCCTGGACCAGGTCTTGGAATTTTGTTAGCTTACTGGGTATTCTCCAAGGGAATGATTAAGCAATCAGCACCAGGAGCAGTAATCATTCACTTTTTAGGCGGGATACATGAAATTTACTTCCCTTATGTATTAATGAATCCAATGCTCTTACTTGCTGTTATTTGTGGGGGCGCAAGTGGTATTTTAACCTTTACGATATTTGGAGCTGGACTTGTCGCTACTCCTTCCCCTGGTAGTATTTTTGCAGTTCTTGCCATGACGCCCAAGGGTGGTTATGTCGCTGTCTTAGCAGGTGTGTTGGTGTCAACTGTCGTTTCCTTCTTAATTGCTTCTGTTTTCGTAAAACGGGCAAGTGATAAACAAGAGGATAGCGAATTTGAAGAAGCTCGCGAAAAAATGAATGTCCTTAAAAATAAACCTATCAAAACTAACGTGAAAAAAGTGGTTTTTGCTTGTGATGCAGGCATGGGCTCTAGCGCTATGGGGGCAACGACATTACGTAATAAGTTTAAGAAAGCTGGCCTGGATATTGAAGTAGTCAATTGTGCTATCGAAGCTATTCCAGCAGATGCTCAAGTGGTTATTACCCATGAAAGCTTAACGGAACGAGCAAAAATCATGGCAACGAATGCAGAACATATTTCTATTAGTAATTTTCTCACCAGTCCTAAATACGATGAACTAGTGAATCGATTACTA
>JAPUES010000057.1:1721-3269 GCA_027492445.1 Sporomusaceae bacterium
TTTCGTTTACCTAACAATATTACCAGAGTGGAGCTTAGAATTGACAAGAAGTTAGAAGGGTAGAGGAGGGGTTTTATGCAAGATGCTAAAATGAATCAGCGGGTAAAAAAAATCTTGCTTAAAATTTGCCCTGAGGATCAGTATGTGACCCTTGCTTCCATTGCCAAAGAACTAGGCGTCAGTACCAAAACCATTCTGCGAGAATTAGCTGAAGTTGAAGTATGGCTTGCGGCAAAAGGCTGCAGTCTTAGCAAGAAAACAGGGGCTGGTATTAAGGTCAACGGCAGCTTTGACCGTAAGACCATTATTTTAAATATTTTACAAGGGGAAAAGGAAGAGCATCTTTATTCCCCCAAAGAACGACAAATCGTTATCGTCAGTGAATTATTACAAAACCAAGAGGCTGTAAAATTATATAATTTTACAAAAATGTTAAAGGTAACAGAAGGAACCATTAGTAATGATTTAGATAAAGTGGAACAATGGTGTGGCGCACAGGGCATCACTTTGATTCGAAAACCAGGTCTTGGAGTTTATATTGCAGGGGCAGAAAAAGATATTCGAAAAGCCATGGTGCATTTTATTTATGAAAATATTGAGGAAGATCAACTGCTAGGAATCATACGCAGTCATTTAATGCAAGGGACAGATGATTCTACGGAGATAGAAATAAAAACCCAAAGAAGATTATTAAATTTAGTAAATAAAGAAATCATTCACAAATTAGAAATTTCCATTCATGAAGTCGAAGGTAAAATTGGGTATAAGCTAGCTGACAGTGCTTATATAGGGTTGATTGTACATTTGGCCCTTGCTGTACAGCGCATAAAAAAGAATGAAAAGATTACGATTGATGTAGAATTTTTGCAGGAACTTCAAAAGTATCCTGAGTATTTGGTGGCTAAAGATATGGTGACTAGCATTGGAAAGAATTTTGCCATTGAAATTCCTGAGTCAGAAATTGGATATATTACTATGCACATTCGCGGATCAAAAAATCGGAATGACTATATGAAAGATAACAGCAAAGTGATTGGAAATTTTGAATTGGTCAAAATTTCCAAGGAAATTATAAAAGTAGCAGAACGAGAAACCGGTCGCTTATTAGGGCAAAATAAAAACTTGTTGATTGGCTTAGTCAATCATTTAGGACCTTCCATGAGTCGTTTGAAAATGAAGATGGAGATTCGCAATCCTTTCTTGGAAGAAATTAAAGCCTTCTATCCAGATTTGGTTATGGTCAGTCGAAAGTGTGTTGCCCTCGTTGAAAAGCAGCTAGGTATTCAGATTCCAGATTCCGAAATTGCTTATATTGCTATGCATTTAGGAGCCGCCCTTGAAACGGGAGATAAAGCAACAAAACCTATGTATCGTTGCGCCATTGCTTGCTCTACAGGCATGGGAACATCGAGATTGCTCGCAGCAAAAATAGAAAAAGAATTTGACAATATTCACATTGTCGAAGTTATTTCAGCTATTTATACGGAAGAAAAACGGCTTAGAGAAAAAAGAATTGACTTTATTATATCCACAGTTGCCATTGAACAG
>JAPUES010000058.1 GCA_027492445.1 Sporomusaceae bacterium
AAAATATTTTTTTAACCTAACATAGAAAACTTGGCTTGCGCCAAGCCTTAGTTGCCCTTGCTTGGAATCAAGAAAGGGTTATACTTTTTGCTTCCGTGAGAAAGGAGACCAGCTTTTGCGGGTCTCCTTTTGCGTTAGGTTTCTGTAAAAGGCTTTTTGCGTTCTAAGTTGATAATTTCAATTAAGTGACATAATTCTTCGTCATTTACAACCACCGTAAATTGTTCTTCTAGTCCCCTAATTACCTCTTTTAGCACTGTGTATTCCTGAGAATGAGTGGCGATAAAACCTTTTGTATCTGGATAACTAATACCTGACTCTCTTAGTAAGCGCTCTACCATACAAGCCGAGTGAACCAGCATCCTGACTAAACCTGAAGAGGAAAAGGAAAGCTGTAATTCTTCTTCTAATTTCCGAATGCAAATCATTAAGCTATCTAATACTTTTCGCGGATTAACAAAGGTCAAGAACTCCTCTAACATCCCTGCAACCATACCGCGCATAACTTCCCAGTCCATGCCTCTATCCGTATAACGATCAGCAACCTCTGTCGCATGTAACCCTTCAGTGAGCAAGCGCCGCAGTTCTCGTCCTGCGCCCCCCTGTATCAGTTCTTCTAAAGCAATATGAGGTTTATCTGCTATTTCAGGATCAATACTGCCTACACTCGCTACAATGTCATAGGTATGTAGCAGGGAAGCAAGGCGTTTTTCTAGCATATCCTGATTCCCGGCTTCCACGGCAATAACGCGAATATTTTGCAGTTCCCACTGCATCAGCATTTTTTCTAACAAGCCTTTAATCTTAATGGCGGTACCTTGTCCCGTAAGACAAGTAGTAAGGATAGCTTTGTCCCTGCCACCTACGAATTCCTCCGTTGGCGAGGTTGGCTGGGACATACTTCGGGCTGTCCAAGCCGAACGGTACACCACATTAATATCATTTTGTGGCAATATTGCTTTATGCAGTACATGTAGTACCATTAATGTACTGACCATTTCTACACTTTTTACAGCAATTCCAGTCCGACGAGTAACCGCTTTGGCTACACTGGATAAGGACCCCATATCTACTAGCAAGACAATCCCCTTGCCTTCCTCAATCTCTTTACTAATTGCAATGGCTTTTTCAATCGCCCAATCTACATTTACCTCTAAAGGCATATCAATTGCTTTGGCATGAGTAACGCCTAATAGTTTATTGGAAAAATCCACCATACTACTCGCCGTAGAATTACCATGGGTAATGACTAAAACACCTACGCGGTGTTCTTCCTTACCATGTCGTTCGTCAAATGTAGCTAATAGTAAGGCAATAAAGCCAATTTCATCCTTTGGCATGAGGACATCCATCTTTTCCCCAATATACCTTGCCATTCCTTCCGCGCGCCTATATTCCTCGGGATAATCCCTTGCCACTAATTGAACATTCGGATTTACAATGGGTAGTCCACTGCGTATTCGCTCTACCGTCGCCGCAGTATGGATGGCCAAAGCATAATATAAACGACGACTTAAGGCTTTACCCTCTATTTCCGCTCGTTGAAATGCTTCATCAAAAACCTTCAGAAAGTCTGGTGGCACAATGGTCTGTAAATATTCTTGGGACAATTCTAGCTGCTTGGGATTTAATTGCCGAAAATAATTTTCAACATCCATTTCAATACATTGTACAATCTCTGTCTGCTCAATGCCTTGGGATTTTAAAAATTGCATACGGTCATTGATGGTCTGATAAAAATCTTTTGGTAAACTGCGGTCTCCTTCTCCTTCTGCGGCTACTCCATCAGGCTGAATGACCATTTCACTGCCTAAGGTACATAAAATTTTACTTGTCTCTAGGCGAGCCTGAGGATCATAGACGATGGCTTGCTTTAGTTTTGGCGATAAGGCATCATACGTAATTCGTACCGGTTTACTCCTATCGGTTCTATGTAAAAAAGCCTTGGCACACACTAGCTGTAAATCATTACGCAATTGGCCAATGTTACCAATACAGCGATATAACAATAAGGCCCATAATGCTTCTTGGCTAACAATCACTTGGGACTCAATATGAACAGCTTCACGAGCAAGTAAAAACAAAATAAGTTCAAATCGTTCTTGAAGCGGTCTTGCTGCAAGTTCGGGAAGCTGTACTAATACGGGGATACGTCGTAGGAAGGTTTTTAAAAGAGCGGAATCAGGATTTTCTGTGGTGGCAGCAACTACGCGTACTGTAACTTTCCTAGTCTTATCGCTATCACCCATTCGTCGAAATTCCCCTCGATCGAGAAGGTAAAATAACATTTCCTGCCCTTCCGGTGGCAAGCGATGGACTTCATCTAAAAATAGCATCCCGCCATGTGCCTTTTCTACTAACCCGATTTTTTCCTTATCTGCACCAGTATAAGCGCCGCGTGCATGTCCAAATAGCTGAGACATAAGGAGCTGGGGGTTATTTGCATAATCCGCACAGTTAAAGACCACAAACTGGCCATTCCCAGCAATTTTTTCTTGCTGAAGAGCAAACTTATACATATATTCTGCAAACAAGGTTTTACCAACGCCCGTTGAACCAACCAATAAAGTATCTAGGCCCTTCGGAGGGTAAAGCACACCAGCCTTAGCTTGTTCTACCCCTATCTTTAAGCTGCCATAAGCACCAATTAAGCCACTAAAGACATCTTGCTTGTCACTCCGGTCCAGTATTGGTTTATCTACACCTTTTACTGGTGACGCACATTGTAGCACAGATAATTCTTTAAATTCTCGTTGATGGCGCACCGTATCTGGTACTTTATTGATCAGAACGGGGAACTTTTCTTCTACCCACTTCACCGTTATATAATAGGTAGAGCGGCTGACAATCTTCACTACCAATTTTTCTCGGTGCAATGCATTTAAGTCACTACTGACATTGCTACGGGAAAAACCAGCTAACTCTGCCACCTCTTCCGCTGTAAACCCCAAGGGCTTATATTCTGTTATCATCGATATATCTAGTTTTGCACTACATAATCCATCTAACACTTCAAAAATTTTTACTTGTCGCTTCATCGTTTCGCTCTCCTTTTAGACAGCACACCTCAAAAGGACCTATATAAATCCTTTCATTATCTTTTTATTATACTACACAATAAAAGAGCCGACTATATCTATGTAGAATCCCCTCTTTCCATTAAATTTCTTACTAATAAAGCAGGCTCTTCTTTGTTAACCAGTAACAAAGAAGAGCCTGTTTTATTATTCCCTAAAACATTATAAGACTTTTTTTATATTTATT
>JAPUES010000059.1 GCA_027492445.1 Sporomusaceae bacterium
TCTAAAATGAAGGGAATTAAAAATTTTTATGGAATATATTCATAATATATATATACTCAATACATTGTAAAAATGTTTTTTTACTATATCAGAAAGTATACCGCTTTCCGATTCTAGGCAAGGGCAACTCAGGCTTGGCAAGCTAAGTTTTCTATGCGGAATCAGAAAGTATACCACTTTCCGATTCCAAGCAAGAGCAACTAAGGCTTGGAGCAAGCCAAGTTTTCTATGAGGTGAGGGATTGATTATGGTTATAGAAATGGTAGAGAGTTTTGGGCGGCAGGTTCTTCGGAGTGCAGAAAGCAGCGGACGTATTGTTATACTTCTGATGCAAGCTCTATACCATTTGCGCCAACGTCCTAAAACAAGGCAAATTTTGCAACAAATGGTTCACTTGGGTGTGGATTCCTTGCCAATCGTATTACTTACCATCTTATTTACGGGGATGGTTATTACATTGCAAACGGCCAATGAATTTATAAAATATGGGGCCCAATCCTCTGTCGGCGGTATTGTTGCCGTATCCATGCTCCGAGAATTAGCCCCAGTACTTACAGGTGTTGTTGTTGCTGGTCGTGTGGGAGCTGCTATTGCTGCTGAAATAGGTTCTATGAAGGTTACGGAACAAATTGATGCTCTGCGCGTGATGGCTGTAAATCCAATTCAATATTTAGTAGTACCACGGTTGTTAGCATGCGTGATGATGGTGCCCATATTGGTTATTTTTGCCGATGTCATTGGGACAGTAGGGGGATATTTAGTAGCGACCTTATACGCTGGCATTAGCTCTTTTACTTACCTTAATTCCATTACGATTTTTGCTGATGCTCATGATGTTGTCGGCGGAATCATCAAGGCCATGGTGTTTGGCGGTATTATTGCTATTATTGGCTGTTATAAAGGTTTAACGGCAGAAGAAGGTGCTGAAGGGGTAGGGCGGGCTACCACGGCCTCCGTTGTTAGCTCTATTATTGCAATATTTATTAGTAACTATTTTTTATCCATGGTACTATACCGTTAATAAAATTTCATGTAAAAGTACTGCAGTTGGCAATGCCCAGCAAGGATGGTGGAGAATGATAACATTAAAAGATATTAATATGAGTTTTCGTGGTAAACAAATACTGCAAAATATAAATCTTGAAATTCCTCAGGGTCAAACAATGGTCATTATCGGACCGAGCGGCTCAGGGAAAAGTACAATTTTAAGACTAATTATTGGACTGCTACGGCCAACAGCAGGTGAAATTTGGGTTAAAGGTCAGGAAATATCTAAATTATCAGAAGATGAATTGAATAAGATTCGCATGGGAATGGGGATGGTCTTTCAATATTCAGCCTTATTTGATTCCATGTCAGTGGGTGAAAATGTGGCTTTTGGGTTACGAGAGCATACGGATTTGTCAGAAAGTGAAATTACTAAAATCGTATCGCGCAACCTGCGTATGGTAGGCTTAGGGGAACGAGAGCATGTAATGCCCAATGAATTATCTGGTGGCATGAAAAAAAGAGTGAGCTTGGCAAGAGCCATTGCTATGAAACCAGAAATTATGCTGTACGATGAACCTACGGCAGGACTTGATCCGATTATGTCGGGCATCATTGATCGTTTGACCATGAATACAAAGCGAATGCTTGGCGTAACCTCAGTGGTAGTTACCCACCAAATGTCAAGTGCTTTTACCATTGCTGATCGCATTGCCATGATTCATGGCGGTCAGATTATTGAAGTAGGCACAGTAGAAGAAATAAAAAACTCAAACAACGCCTTGGTTCAACAATTTATACATGGTTTAAAAACACCTGGCGCATATGCACGAAGGAGGTCGCAATTGTTATGAATTTAAGTACCGAAGCCAAAGTGGGATCCGTAAGCATCCTTGCATTTATAATGTTAGCCTATATGATTGTGCATTTAGGAAATTTTACTTTTTCAGATAAGGGTTATCAGCTAAAAGCTGTATTTGGACAAGTAAATGGCTTAAAACAAGGAAATGTACTGCGCTATGCTGGGGTAGATGTTGGGCAAGTAAAGGAAATAGTAACATCACCCGAAGGCGTTGTTGTGACGTTTAGCATCAATCCAGGTGTGAAAATACCAGAGGGGTCAACCTTTCGGATTGGCAGTGATGGTCTGATTGGTGAAAAACATATTAATATTTCACCGCCCAGTATAACTCGAGGTTTTTTATCGCCTAATGATGTAGTGAAAGGCGAAGATGTTCAAGGATTAGACCAACTTATTGCTTCGACGGATAGGGTATTAGCAGAGGTACATCAGCTAGTAAAATCCATGAATGAAGTGCTAGGTGATGATAAAGTGAAACGTGCCATGAAAGATACGATTTTAAATGCCAAAGAACTTACCCATAATCTTAATGTGATGAGCGCTGCCTTAGCAAGGATGGCCCAAAATAACGAAGGTAATGTAAATTCTATGCTAGGGAATCTAAGTGCTATGTCTGAAACCTTGCGTAATGTGGCAGGACGAGTGGATGCGATGCTCGCAGCAGTGGATAATGATGGCCAGACCGTGCGGGATTTGCGCGAAACCATTCATAACATTAAGACTACCAGTGGTCGCATTGAAAATATGGCAATCGCCTTAGAGGGGGTAGTCACTGATCCTGAAACAGCCAAAAACATTAAAGAAACCTTGCGAAATGCCCGCGCTGTTAGTGAAAAGGCCAATAAAATGCTCACGAAAGTGGAGGCTATCAGTGCCAAAACCGGCGTAGAAATGTTATATGATAATAAAACAGGCAAATATCGTAGCAATGTAGATATAAAAATTAATACCTCGCCAGAGGAATTTGCGGTGATTGGCGTGAATGGCATTGGGGATGGCAATAAAGGTAATCTTCAAGTTGGCAAGGGGACCGAACAGTTTTCTGCTCGAGCGGGAATTATAGATAGTAAAGCTGGTGTGGGAGTGGATGCCAAGGTAGGGGAGCAGCTCAGGTTATCCGTAGATGTATATGATCCCAATGATGTGCGCGTAAAACTGCGTACCCAATATCAGCTTGATCCTACTACCTTTATTGTAGGACAGACGGATAATATCAATAAAGCAGCGGAAAAAAGTACCTATGTTGGCGTGCGAAAAACTTTTTAATAAAAATCGCGTAACGTTTTTTTACGGAATCAGAAAGTATAACACTTTCTTGATTCCAAGCAAGGGCAACTAAGGCTTGGCTGAGGCCAAGTTTTCTATGTTGACACATATTGTATTTAAACATATAATAGAAACATGTT
>JAPUES010000060.1 GCA_027492445.1 Sporomusaceae bacterium
TTTTTGTTTTTTTTTTTTTTTTTTTTTTTTTTTTTTTTTTTTTTTTTTTTATTTTGATGGGCATGTTCTAATCCTTCTGCAATTTCAGCAGCAATGCGTACTGCATTCTCAATGGGGAGGGGTTCTCGCAAAATTCGATCTTTCAAGGTTTCGCCAGAAATATATTCCATAACGATATAATGGACATTTCCATCTTGGCCAACATCATACATATTCACAATATTATGATGGGACAACCGGGCTGCTGCTTGGGCTTCTCGGCGAAAACGTGCTACAAATTGTTCATCATTCGCAAACTGAGAATGTAATATTTTTACAGCTACAAAGCGATCTAAAAGTTTATCATGAGCACGATAGACATCCGCCATACCACCCCCACCAATATACTCTACAACAGTATACCTCTGATCAAGAGTTCGATTAATCATGTAAACCATCACCCCCCTTAATGTAATGCCTTTAGTAAAATTTGTCTTGCAATTGGTGCCGCTACACTACCACCTGATCCAGAATTTTCTACAATCACTGCGATTGCAATTTCTGGATTATCCGCTGGTGCAAAGCCAATAAACCAAGCATGGGAATCACCATGAGGATTTTCAGCAGTACCCGTTTTACCTGCTACCGCTACCTCAGATGAGTAAGCAGCACTGCCTGTACCATTACTCACTACAGTTACCATCATGTCACGAATCGCATCAGCCATTTTCGGGCTTGTTGCAACTCGCCATTCCTCAGCTGTAACTTCTTTAATCGTATTACCAGCAGAGTCCGTAATTTTTTGTACAAGATACGGCTGCATCATAATACCCTTATTGGCAAAAGTACTCGCAAGCATAGCCATGCGGAGTGGAGTCACCAATAAACTTCCTTGGCCAATCCCCATCTGGGCCAAATCCCCATTGCCCAAGGAATTAAAATCCGGCAATTTAGGCTGGGCTTCTTGCAGTTCTCCTTGCAACCTATTTTCAAAGCCAAATCGTTCAAAGGACTTAGCTATTCTTTTACCACCTAGCTCTAATGCTAAACTACCAAAGGTTACATTGCAAGAAACGGCTAAAGCTTCTTCCAAATCAACTTTCCCATGTACCTTAAAGCCACTTTCCGCTAGTACATAGTCAGGAGGCACCTTTAAGGTTCCTTCACAATTAATGGTTCGTTTTAAATCAGCAACCTTTTCTGTTAGGGCTGCATCTGCAATCATAACTTTTATAATAGATCCTGGCGGATAAAGACCTTGCACCGCCCGATTTAGTAGTGGACTATTCTCACTCTTAGATATGGTTTCCCACTTTTCCTCTAGCGTCCTTGGATTAAAGCTCGGTTTACTTACCATGGCGAGAATAGCTCCTGTACGGGGATTCATCGCGACAATAGCGCCACGCCGTTCACCAAGGGCTTGATAAGCAGCTTCCTGCAAGGTACTATCAAGAGTCAGTATGACAGTATCACCAGAGCCATTAGGCCACAGCTTCCGAATGGCCCCTAAATGATTGAGGGGCTTATTCATTCCTGTCAAATACGAATTAAAAGTACTCTCAATGCCTGCCTTACCATAAGTAGGGCTATCATACCCCACCACATGAGCAGTGATTGCTCCATAGGGATATTGGCGGGTATACCCATCTCCATGTTTTTCACTATAGGCCAATTTCTCACCATTTTTATCCAAAATCATACCATATTGAACCAGATGAGTACTTTCTCCATTGCGCCGATTCATAGGATGGGAAGCTAAAAAATCACTTTGGACAACTTGTAGATAGGATAAATACACAAATAAAATCAATAGTAAACTTAGTAATGCCAAAGCAACCTTACGTATATTAGTAACCATCGGCAATAGGTTATTTTTCATCATTTAACCTCACTTCCGATAAGGTAAATAAGATACCAAGGAGAATGAAATTTGCAACAATCGAACTACCACCATAACTAATAAATGGTAATGTAATACCGGTTAAGGGAAAAAATTTGGTTACCCCACCGATAATCAGAAAAATTTGTAAGGCCATAGAGGTGGCCAGCCCAGCTGCCACTAACATAGGAAAAGATAATCTTGCTACTAAAGCAACGCGAAAGGCACGATACACCAGAATCATATACACTAATATAACGGCTCCAGCTCCTAAAAATCCCATTTCTTCACCAATGGCTGAAAAAATGAAATCCGTATGAACTTCTGGAATCATCGTAGGATATCCATAAGTAAGACCGCTACCAAGTATCCCCCCCGACCCCAACGCAAATAAAGATTGGACAATCTGGTAAGCTCGTCCGTTTGGATCAGCCCATGGATTGAGCCAGATATCTACCCTTGTTTGAATATGAGGATAAAAGTTATAACAAATCAAGGATCCTACCAAAAACAATATAACACCCATGACCACATAACTCAAGCGTCCGCTTACCATATATGTCATAAGGATGGCAAGACCAAAATATAGGAGTGCAGCCCCCATATCACGTTGTAATACAAACATCATCATTCCTAAACCCCAGACAGCAATGAGAGGAGCAATAAATCTAGGGTGGGGCAACACAAAAGGTCCATAATGGCGAGTGGCGAGTGTTAATAAATCTCTTCGTTCACTTAAATAACCTGCTAAAAAGAGAACAATAAATATCTTAGCAAATTCAGAAGGTTGAAAGCGCAAGGGACCAAGAACAACCCAGTTCTTATTACCACCAATCTCAACACCAAATAAAATAGCAGATAATAATAAGCCAACACCAATAAAACCACATACATATTTAAAATCTGCTATTTTTCCTAAGCGCCGAGAAAGAAAGGTTGACAGTAAAAAAAACAGCAAACCAACCTCAATCCACATCGCCTGTAAGAAAAACAAATTTGGCTTTAAACGTAAAATCATCATCAGGCCAATGCCTGCTAATAAGGCTGCTAATGGTAGCAATAAAGGATCACCAGAATATCCAGCCTTATGTAAAATTGCATTCACAACCAAAAAGCTAACCATTAGCCCACAAGCAATACCAATAATTCCATAATCAAGGGCGCCTTGTGCCATGGTAACTGCTAAAATACCATTCAACATCACTACACCAGCAATCAAGAGCAGCTTACGCTCATGGTGTCGTATGATCGTCATTTCTTATACATCCCCGTTTTTAATCAATATAGCAGTAATATTATCCAAACCACCAGCACGATTGGCCTCAAC
>JAPUES010000061.1 GCA_027492445.1 Sporomusaceae bacterium
TTTGATATTGATTTTGCGTTAGGTGAATATATTCACCATTTTTTGCCACAGCTAACAATATTGTTATTTGTTGTTCATTTAATGGATGGATTTCTTCTTTTACCAATCGCGATGGGGTTGTAAGTCTAATTACATTTTTACTAATGATACCAATCGCGAGTGCCTTATCAAAACATGAAATTAGATGCCGTCTTACCGATCTTACAGTGCTACTTGCGATGCCAGTTTCTTCTTGCCCGCCTGTAACAAGTAATTGATTAAAAAAACTTTGCACCTCTGTTGTTGTAATTTTAGATATTGGAGTTTGGGGAAATTTCAAAAGAACATATTTCATTGATGAGTTATATTTTTCAAAAGTTTTTATCTTGACTGAGGGCTTAACAAAATCTTGAAGCCATCGATTGATCCATGTTTCTAGTAACATTTTAGAACTGGAAGGTAAAAGTCCATTATCTACTTCTTTCTGCCAATCTTGCCTTTTCTTATTTACTTCTTTTTGACTTTGGCCAATAAAAAGCTTTCGCTTACTTTTTCCATGCTCATCTTTATAACTTGCCTGCGCTTCCCATCTTTGACGCTTTTCATTAAAATATACCGTACCTTCGCCATTGCTCCGTTTTGCCATAACATAAACCATCCTTTATTGTTATAAACTCATCCGTAAACTCTTCCTAAAATAATTGACCTCCGAGCATCGCTTTAAATAGACCGCCCCACGTTCCGCCAGTCATTGCCTTTGTCATTGACATAAGCATAACCCATGTAGTAAATACCATACTCCATCTCACCACCGTCCAAACACCTCTGAATTTGTACATTTCTTCAACTATATTTGCTACTTTTTCATGCCTCGTTACAATTTCCCCAAATTTAATATTTAGTTCGCCTATAGATTTTTCAATAGCATTCTTGGAGCGTTCCCCTAATCCTTCAATGATTTTTTTGCTTTGGGTAGTAAGCCTCGCCCCTTCACTATTCATAACACTAGTCACTATTTCATTTCCGGCCGTGAGCTTACTAATCTTTTCTGATAGTTGAGTATGGATGGAGATGCTTTCCTCTTGGATTTGATCCATAGCCAATTTGAGATACTTATCTAACGTAATAATATTTTCTTGTGCTAATTGTAGGTTTTTACTAAACTCATTTCGTTCATACTCTAAGATTATTAACGCTTGTTCCTCGACAATCTTATTGACACTACGCTTAATTTCTTCTCTATTGCGGTCTATAAACTCTTGCATTTGTTGCATCTCTGTACTAATTTCGGTTTTTGGTGTTGTAGTTGCCATTACTAATGATGACTCTATCTTGGCTTGCTGTACCTTAGATGCACTGTCTCTTGTTAATCCCATTTATCCTCAGCTCCCTTAAAATTATTCTTCTGCACCATCGACTATCTTTCTAGCTAACTCCTCGCTTAATCCCTTGTCCATTAGGTCACGAACTCGATCTTCATCATCTAGTTCACGCGAAACACTTAATCCACCACCGCCAAGCGGTCTATCTGGCTCACGACTGCGACTATCACCACCAAGGCTACGTCCTCCATTAGCACCAGCCTGCCGGTTTTTCTTTGTGGTTTTCTCACTACTTACTGATGGTGCTTTATTGGTTTGTTGCGGATCAGAACTCAGGATACTTTGTATGGAGTTGCCCATCTGTTTTGCTTCAAAACCTAACTTGGAGGCAGAGTGCTGAATGTCTGCAACGGATTTCATTGGAATGTTGGGTATGTTTTCAAGTAGTGATGTTTTGGGTGGTTCTTCTAGGGGTGCTTGGATTGTCTCTGGTTTTAATAGTTGGCGTGCTAATGTCAATTCAATACTTTCCCTTGTAAACTGATTTTCGCTAAAGGATTTGGCTAACGTTGCACCTCGCACTTTATTTCCCTTTTTGTCTGAAAATGTAATATGCTTACTACCTCTAAACTCGCAATTGATGCCCTGAGCGTTTAAGTTTTCCTTAAAGGCTCTATACCCTTTGCCCTCACATTGTTGTAAGGCAGCGTCCACCTTGTCAGCTATCACTATCTCCCATGATTTCCCCTGCGCCATTGCCTGATATTTGTTCATATCGTAGGTTCTGATTTCCTTTTCTTTTGGGGATATGGAACGGTCTATTACGGATAAACCTTCCTCTAAGCAAAGTTTATCTGATACCTCTTTGAATCGTTCTAGGTCATCTTTGTCTAGCTGGATTTTATGACCGTCTAGAAAGTCCACGGAGTTCACCACGATATGGACATGTAGATGGTCTTTGTCAGTATGTACGCCTGAAAAAGTTTCATTGGTAGGGAAGTTTTCCTTTACCCATTTATCGCTGATAGTTTCAGCCTGTTCTATCGTTGCTTCCCCAGGTAAAAAAGCTATGACATAATGCTTATATTGCCGCCCATCGGTTTGTTCCCATATTTGTTTTGTGATTTTCATTTGCTCAAGTGCCTTTTCGGGGTCATCTGGACAATCTTTCCCTTGAGTGATATTTTCTTTAGCCGCGTAACGAATAGCTTGCCCTAACGTCCTTCCCCCACGGCAGACTTTAACCACTGCCATATACCATCCACCTCCTCACTCAACTCATTAACTTCACCTGGCACGGTATAACCAGAATTGACAGCTCTAGCTAATTGGTTTAGATTGTTGCCAGCTAATTTTAAAAGTCTAATCAATTCTGACATATTTTCAATAACATTGATTTGATGATCAAGTAGGCATTTTATACAAAATGAGTTGCCATTTAATTTACTTTTTTGAAGTCGTCGCTCATACTTCACGTATTCATAATCTGTCATCCTGACGATAATCTGTCGTGATCGTGTTCGATTCTGTGTCATAGTTATACCCTCCTTTGCCGTACTTTGGGGTCAAGGGGCGAAGCCCTTGCAAGCTGTTAGAAGAGGATTTTGCCATGCTTTGCAGGCAAAAGGCTATCCTAACAGGGAGCTTGCAAATAGGCTATTTAATACCACTGGTTGCCATTTTTAATAATATGCAACCATTCAGAGCGTCCAAAATGCTTGTACTCTATGCGCAAATAATTACTACTCTCTTGGTCAACTATTTCAAGATCTTTAACTTTATCTTCTTTATAAAAATGAATTACTTTTTTAATACCATTTTTATCTATGGATTTTATAATCCTTTTGACCGATAAATA
>JAPUES010000062.1 GCA_027492445.1 Sporomusaceae bacterium
TAGAAGGTACATCTTTTTACAGGTCACTACGCATTAAACGCATGCCATTAGCAATTACAATGAGGGCAGCCCCTGTGTCGGCAAAGACTGCCATCCAAAGATTCGCGACACCAGCAAAGGTGGCAACGACGAAGAGCAATTTAATAATTAGAGAAAAGCCAATATTTTGTTTAATAATGGTCAGTGTTTTTCGACTGAGTTTTATGAGGAAAGATAGTTTGGTAAGGTCGTCATTCAATAAGGCAATATCTGCTGTTTCTAAGGCGGTATCGGAACCAACTGTACCCATAGCAATGCCGATTTTTGCGGATGCTAGGGCTGGAGCGTCATTTACACCATCGCCGACCATGGCAAGGCTACCGTAACGCTGCGTTAGTGTGTTAATTATCGTTACTTTATCTTGAGGCAATAGCTGACTGTGTACTTCATCGAGTTTTAGGTGGTTGCCAATCCTTTTTGCAACATGTTCATTATCGCCTGTTAGCATGGCAATCTTAGTGATGCCAAGACTACGTAATTCATCTAAGGCGAGGCCAGCATTTTCCCGCAGGGCATCTGCTACTCCGATAATACCATAGAGGAAATTTTTAGTGCCAACTAAAATTGTAGTTTTACCTTCTTGTTGAAGGGCAGTAAGTTCTTGAGTTGGCAAATCGACTAGCCCTAGCTCTGTAAATAAGAGGGGATTGCCGACATAAATGGTTTCACCATTTATATCGCCCTGTGCACCTTTGCTAGTGAGTGCCTTAAAATGAGTAACGGCTTGTAAGCTGTGAAGATCTACTTTTTCTAGAATCGCTTGGGCAATAGGATGCTCAGAATACTTTTCGATGCTTGCCGCTAGTAATAACAGTTCCGTAGCTTCCATAGGCTGTAAGGGGATAACATCGGTAACGGCAGGATGCCCCTTGGTTAATGTTCCTGTTTTATCAAAAGCAATCATTTTAATAGAACTCATTTGTTCTACATAAACGCCGCCTTTAATGAGGATCCCTTGCCTTGAAGCGTTGCCAATAGCGGCAACGATAGAGACAGGAGTAGAAATAACGAGAGCGCAGGGACAAGAAATGACTAACAATACTAGAGAACGGTAAAACCAGGTTTCAAAAGGTTGGTGAAATATTAGCCAAGGGATAAGTGTAAGGGCAAGGGTTCCCAAGATAACAAATGGCGTATAATATTTGGCAAAGACATCAACAAATTGCTGCATAGGCGCTTTGGCTAACTGGGCTTCTTCTACTAAATGAATAATTTGCGCTAAGGTAGAATCCTTAGAAGTCTTAGTTACCCTAATCTCTAAAAAACCTTGTTCATTTATAGTACCAGCATAAACAATATCGCCAATGTTTTTCTCGATGGGCATAGACTCTCCAGTAATGGTAGCTTGATTAATGGAAGATATACCCTTAGTAACAATGCCGTCCATGGGAAGGCGTTCTCCAGGCTTAATTAAGACAATGTCATCAATTAAAATTTCCTCAATGGGAAGTTTTTCTTCCTGACCATTACGCCGTACTAAGGCATCGAGGGGCGCTAATTCCATCATAAGGCGTAGGGATTGCCTGGTCTTGTCCATGGTGTAGCTTTGCAATGTATTACCTAAAGAAAATAAAAATACGACGGTAGCGCTTTCGTTCCATTCGCCAATTGCGGCTGCCCCAACAGCGGCAATTGTCATCAGAAAGTTACTATCTAAAGTATAAGAGCGCAGTCCATACAGTCCGCTTTTTGCAACGTAATAACCGCCGACAAGGATGGTTATTATATAACAAGGAACTAAGAGCTCTTCGTAGATGCCAAATAAATCTAATATTGAGCCCAATGCTAAAAATAGGCCAGAAAAAAAAGTAGTAAGATGTTTTTTGTTTTTCCACCAAGGGAGATGCTCTTGATTTTTATTGGCAATTTGATAACCAGAGTGCTGGATATGATTCATAATATCCGTAGCAACATTTTCATGAGTTATGGTCAGTTTTCCTGCACCGAAATTAATGGTTGCTGTAATTACCCCAGGGACCGCTAATAGTTTTTTTTCTAGCTTAGCGGCACAATCGGCACAGTCTAGACCTTGGAGCAGATAGATAGTAGTGATTGGTTGGGTTTGATTCATAAATATACCCTCCTAACTATGCTTGATATGTGCAAGGGCTTGGTCCATAAGCAGCAAAACATGTTCATCGTCTAGAGAATACCAAGCGGATTTCCCGTCTTTGCGATATTTGACCAATTTAGCACTTCGTAGTATTCTTAGTTGATGAGAAATTGCAGATTGGCCCATAACAAGAGCGGAAGCAATATCGCAAACGCAAAGCTCGCGATTAGAGAGCACATGGAGAATTTTAATTCTGGTTGGATCCCCTAGAACTTTAAATGTTTCTGCTAAGCTCATAATTACATCCGATTTTGGAATATTAGCTCTAGCAAGACAAATGAGTTGTGGGTGCTCGCATAATTCTTCGCAAGCATCAAAACAATGGTTTTTCATAACAACACCTCGATATATGAATATACGTTCATACGTTATAGTATATAATATTACATTTTTCTACAATGTTGTCAAGGATCCTATATAAGAAAAAAAAGATATATGTTATACTTTACTTAGAAAAAGCAAGAGAAACCTCAACTTTCCAATAAGGGGGCTATTTAGGGTGACAGTGGAGTGGGAAATGGCTGCACGGCTTGTGATGTCATGTGTCTTAGGAGGTTTTATTGGTTATGAGCGTGAAGCGCAACATAAATCAGCAGGTCTGAGAACCCATGTTTTAGTATCAGTAGGATCTTGCCTGATTATGATATTATCAATTAAGATATATAGCTCGGTACAAGGGTTTACGAATGCTGATCCTACAAGACTTGCGGCCCAAGTTGTGAGTGGTATTGGTTTTCTAGGAGCGGGAAGTATTATAAAGGATGGCCCTAATGTCAAAGGGCTGACAACGGCAGCAAGTTTATGGGTAGTATCAGGAGTTGGACTGGCTGTTGGCAGTGGTTACTATATGGGAGCATTTATGACCACGGGCCTAGTATTTTTGACCCTTGCCATTTTAGCGCGCATCGAGAATAAGGGGGAGCGGCGAATGCCGATGCTGCTTATAACGACGGTGGATTTGCCGGGGCAAATCGGTCATATTGGCTCTACCCTTGGCAATTATGGAATACATATCAAGGATCTTAAAATGGATGAAAAAAAAGATGGTTTAGAACTTAGCTTTAGAATCCACACCCCAGAGTTCTTAGACTATAATGAGTTGATAACAGGTATTTTAAGTATTAAAGGGATAAGTTCTGTAAGAATCGAATAAGACGGTATTAATTTTGTTAAGCAATACAGTCTGTTACTAAGATAAGAATAGGATGATTCATCCTAAATAAAAAAATGAGGTGGAGAAATGGCTTCCTTCGATATTTTGAAAATTTTAACAAACGGACCTATTATTCCGGCAGCTCGTTCTATGGAAGTTTTTAAGGCTGCCCTAACCCATACGATTGTACCGAGCGTAGTGCTTCTCTTTGGTGATATTAATAGTTTACCTGTATTGATTGCTCAAGCGAAAGAAAGCAAGAAACGGATTATCCTACATTTAGATTTATTTGATGGTATTGGTAAAGATAAGGCTGGTATTCGTTTTTTAGCAAGGCTTGGTATTACAGCGATTATTACAACAAAATCTCACCTATGCAGGCTTGCAAGAGATGAAGGGATGATTGTTATCCAAAGGCTCTTTTTAATGGACTCTGATTCCTTGCGAACAGGTCTTAGTTTAGTGCGTAGCTTTAAACCTGATGCAATTGAGATATTGCCTGGGTCTGTACCGGCTAGTGTCGTGGAAGAAATTGTTCGAGAAACTGGACTGCCAGTGCTAGCAGGAGGTTTAATACGTACCCAAGAAGATGTAGACCATGCTATTGAGAGAGGCATTTCAGCAGTTAGTACCAGTCGTCAAGAATTATGGGATGCTATTTTAATTAAAAACAATAAAGACATAATAAAATAATTATAAATTCAGTATATTTAAGCAGGAGTTTTTAGTATACATATAGAAGTAAACACATAGATAAAACATATTGATCCCATAGCTAAAGGCCTTGGTGTTAAAATAAGGATACTAAGGTAATTAGCAAGGAAAAAGTTTTTCAAAAATATTATAATTTTCAAGAAATTTAGCAGGAGATTATAATAACACGTCGAAATAGTAAATATAGAAAAATTTCTTTACTATGGGAAAATAAGTGTATATCTTTGGACTAGAGATAAAGAGAAGTCCGTTTGTTCCTCCGGTGAGTGAAATTGGAGGTGTGAATGGAAATCTCTTTTTTATCTAAATATCAAATGGCAAAGGATGGTGTTGCAGGGAAAAAAACCTAGTCCGGTTGCTAAAAATGAATTTATTTAAATGAAGGAGGATTTTGGATTTATGGACAATTTATTTGGTGAATTTTTTGGTACGATGATTCTTTTAACTTTTGGTTGTGGTGTTGTTGCTAACGTTCTTTTAACAAATTCCAAAGGTAATGGCGGTGGCTGGATTGTAATTACAACAGGCTGGGCCCTTGCAGTTTTACTTGGTGTTTTCGGTGCTATTGCTACAGGTGCTCCTCAAGCAGATCTTAACCCTGCAGTTACACTTTTCAAAATGTTGTTAGGTGTATATACTCCAGGTCATGCTGTTGCAACTATGTTTGCTGAATTAGCTGGCGGTATTGCTGGTGCAACTCTTTGCTGGTTATTATACCTTCCACATTGGGAAGTTACAGAAGATAAAGGTTTGAAACTTGCTGTCTTCGCAACTGGTCCTGCTATCCGTAATTCAATGGCTAACGTACTTTGTGAAACACTTGCTACTGCGTTCTTATTAATTGGTATTTTCATTATTTTCAGCAAAGGTGTAATGGGTACTACTGGTTTTGCTGCTGGTTTTGGTCCTTACCTTGTTGCTATGCTTATTTGGGCTCTAGGCTTGAGCTTAGGCGGTCCTACTGGTTATGCACTTAACCCTGCTCGTGACCTTGGACCTCGTATTGCACATGCTATCCTTCCAATCGCTGGTAAAGGTGATTCCGACTGGGCTTACTCATGGGTTCCTGTAGTTGGTCCTTTCCTTGGTGCTGGTCTTGCTTTCGTAGTTTGTAAAGCAGCTGGTCTAGTTTAAGAACCAACCTATTTAATCTAGATAGACATTTTTAAAAGCTAGTTGTTGTTTTAGGCTTAAGAGAAAAAAGAGTTCAAAAAAACCTAAATTTGAAGGAGTGACTTTGAAAATGACTAAAAAGTATGTAATGTCCCTTGATGCTGGTACAACAAGTAACCGTGCGATTATCTTTGATCAAGACTCCAATATTATCGCAGTGGCTCAAAAAGAGTTCACACAAATTTTCCCTAAAGCTGGTTGGGTTGAACATGATGCTGACGAAATTTGGAGTACACAAATCGAAGTAATGAAACAAGTTGTACAACAATCGGGCATTAGTGCTTCTGAAATTGCTGCGATTGGTATTACTAACCAACGCGAAACTACTGTTGTTTGGGAAAAAGCTACTGGCAGACCAGTATACAATGCTATCGTTTGGCAATCACGTCAAACAATGGACATTTGCAACAACTTAAAAGCTAAAGGTTTGGAAGCTGAATTCAAACAAAAAACTGGTTTAGTTGTTGATGCTTATTTCTCTGGTACTAAAGTTAACTGGATCTTGGATAATGTAGAAGGCGCTCGCGCTAAAGCAGAAAAAGGCGAGTTGCTATTCGGTACTATTGATACTTGGTTAATTTGGAAATTGACGAGCGGAAAAGTACATGTTACTGACTACTCCAATGCTTCCCGTACTTTAATGTACAACATTCGCGAATTGAAATGGGATGCTAAACTTCTTGAATATCTAACTGTACCAGCTAGCATGCTTCCTGCAGTTAAATCTTCCAGCGAAGTATATGGTATGACTGATCCTGCTGTGTTTGATGCTGCTGTACCTATTTCTGGTGCTGCTGGTGACCAACAAGCTGCTCTATTTGGTCAAACTTGCTTCAAGCCTGGTATGGCAAAAAATACTTATGGAACTGGTTGCTTCATGCTAATGAACACTGGTGATAAAGTATATGAATCCAAAAATGGTTTGTTAACTACTATCGCTTGGGGTCTTGACGGTAAAGTTGACTATGCTTTGGAAGGTAGTATCTTCGTTGCTGGTTCCGCAGTTCAATGGTTGCGTGACGGCCTTAAATTAATCGAAGCTGCTCCAGATTCTGAGTATGTTGCTAAAAAAGTTAAAGATGCTGATGGTGTATATGTTGTGCCTGCCTTCGTTGGACTTGGCGCTCCATACTGGGATATGAAAGCTCGCGGTGCTATCTTTGGCTTAACTCGTGGAACTAGCAAGTCTCATGTTGTTCGTGCGACTTTGGATTCCATGGCTTACCAAACTAAAGATGTTCTTAGTGCAATGGAAGCTGATTCCAACATTAAGTTACAAGCTTTAAAAGTTGATGGCGGCGCTGTTGCTAACAATCTTTTGATGCAATTCCAAGCTGATATCCTAGGCGTTCCTGTTGATCGTCCTAAGATTACTGAGACTACTGCTCTTGGTGCTGCTTACCTTGCTGGTCTTGCAGTTGGCGTGTGGAAAACTAAAGAAGATCTTGTTAGCACATGGCAATTAGATAACCGTTTTGTTCCTTCAATGGATGCAGAGCAAAGTGCTAAACTTTACAAAGGTTGGCAAAAAGCTGTTAAACGCTCCATGGATTGGGAAGACTAATCAAATTAATTTCATAACTTAAGGGTTGAGATAAGAATCCCTTTGTGTTCGGTTAAACGAGTGCAAAGGGATTATCTCTTGATTTGAAAAGAAGGATTTTCGCGATAAATGGAGAACGTTTCCCAATATGGGGAATTTTTTTCGTTATTTAATTTTGTAGAAGGGGTATTGAGATGCAAAAGGCGACAGTTGTTGTAATTGGTGGCGGTGCCACAGGAGTAGGTATACTACGGGATTTGTGTATGCGAGGAGTGGATGCACTTCTTATTGAACAACAAGATTTGGCTTATGGTACAAGGTCCCGCTATCATGGATTACTACATAGCGGTGGTCGCTATGCCGTAAAAGATGCGGAAGCGGGCAAGGAATGTATTGAAGAAAATATGATTCTGCGTAAAATCGGTAAACATTGTGTGGAACAAACCGAAGGCTTTTTTGCGCGCACTCATTTAGATGATGAGTCCTTTGAACCAAAATGGTTAGAAGCATGTGCGAAAGTTGGTATTCCAACAATCCCAATTTCTGTGGCGGAAGCTCGCCGTCTAGAGCCTAATCTTAGCTCTAAAATTAAATCAGTTTACCGTGTGCCAGATGCTGCTATTGATGGTTTTCGTATGGTTTGGCAGAATGTTGCATCCGCGCGTAAGTATGGCGGAAGAGTGATGACCTATACTACAGTTGTTGGTATTGAACATAGCAATAATCAAGTAGTGGGTATGAAGGTTCGTAATACATTGACAGGGGAAATTAGTAACATTGCTTGTGACTTTATTGTCAGTGCTGCTGGCTCGTGGGCTGGTGAAATTGCTGCTTTGGCGGGAATTACTGTTAATGTTCAACCTGATAGAGGTACACTAATTGCTTTCAATCATCGTATTACTAGTCGTATTGTGAATCGGTTGCGTCCAGCATCGGATGGAGATATTTTTGTACCTCATGGTTCTATCACTATTTTAGGTACAACTTCAGCTTCTGCGGATCGACCAGATGATACTACTCCATGTGCAAAAGAAGTAGTAGAACTACTGAAAACTGGCGAAGCGTTATTTGAAGATATTAGAAATTATCGTATGCTTAGAGCTTTTGCAGGAACTAGACCACTTTATAGTGCAGATCCGAATGCAAAAGGTCGTGGGGCTTCCCGTGGTTTTGTGACTCTTGACCATGCTCATGATGGACTAAAAGGTTTCGTCAGCGTAGTAGGTGGTAAATTTACTACTTATCGCTTAATGGGTGAAAAAGTAACAGATCTTATCTGTGAGTATTTAAATGTTAAAACACCTTGCCGCACGGCAATTGAGCCTCTAGTCGAGGATGCTTCACCAGAACTTATGGCGAAAGCACGCAAGTGTTTCCCTGCCTATGGTGCTGATTTAGCTGCATCACGCTTGGGTTCAGCAGGTCTTGAAAAAGTAATTGAACGCATTGAAGCAAAACCTGAAAAACGTCAACTTATTTGTGAATGTGAAAATGTGACTATGGCTGAGGTGGAAGAAGCTGCAGCTGATGAAACGAGTCACATGATTAGTGATGTTCGTCGCAAAACTCGTATGGGTATGGGTACTTGTCAAGGAGCTTTCTGTACATTCCGCAGTGTCGGCGCCGTAGATGCTAATGGCTTATCTTGGGGTAAAGATACGAATGGTTTGTTTAAAGAATTCCTACAAGCACGCTTTAAAGGTATTAAACCTATTATTTGGGGTAATGTGATGCGTGAATTAGAGCTAACTCGAGGTATTTACGAAGGAACGTTAAACATAAATGGAGCGATTAATAATGAGGGAAAATGATGTAGTTGTTATTGGTGGAGGTCTGTCAGGCCTTATGGCTGCAGCTGTTGCGGCAGAACGCGGTAAAAAAGTAATGGTATTATCCCTAGGTTCAGGTACATTGACCATTGGCGGCGGTATTGTTGACGTAATGGGATATGGCAGAGGCGGAATACCAGTAAAGTCTCCTAGTGCAGGAATCGATGCAGTGGGAATGGATCATCCTTATCAAAAAATCGGTCGGACAGCCATTGAAAACGCTGTAAAGACGTTTAAGAAAATCTGTGAAACAGAAGGGTATCCTTACATCGGAAACCTAAATGAAACCCAATGGGTTCCTACTGCTGCTGGTACATTAAAACCAACATGCATGGTTCCTAAAACAATGGGAACTTATAAACTAAGCAAAGCTGACAAGGTTGTCGTATTAGGCTTTGAAGCTTTGAAAGATTTTTACCCAAACTTAATTAGTAAGAACCTTAAGGATACACCTGGTTACAGTGAAAAAACATATGAAATTGTTATGATAGATCCAGAGCTTGCTGATGGTCGTGATGTTACGGCTCTTGATGTGGCTCGTTGGCTTGATACTGAGGAAGGTCTTACGGCTTGTATAGAAAAAATGCGTAAAGTCATTAAGCCTGGTAGTGTAGTGATTATTCCTCCAGTACTTGGTACACGTCCAAGTTACCGTATTGCAGATACTATGCAACAAGCACTTGATTGTACGTTTGTAGAAACTGCTTCTGTTCCTCCTTCTATTACAGGAATGCGCCTTCGTACTATGATGCTTAGTTACCTTAAAAAACTAGGTGTACGTATTGTAGAACAAGCTAGTGTTACAGGATCTGTTGTAGAAAATGGTAGATGCACAGCAGTAATCACTTCAGGTATTGACAGAGAACGTACTTATTATGCAAAAAGCTTTATTCTTGCAAATGGCGGTTTTTATGGCGGCGGTTTAGTTGCAGAGCCAGGAGAAGTCATTGAACCTATCTTTAATCTTCCAGTTGCTGCCCCAACAGATCATGATCTTTGGGCAAATTCAGCCTTGTTTTCAAATGAACCTCAACCTTTTGCAAAACTAGGTATAGAAGTCGACACAAAATTGAATCCTATTGATGTCGACGGTAATGTAGTAGTAAGCAATGTCTTTATTGCTGGACGTAATTTGCGCGGTTATGATTTCTGCTTTGAGAAATCAGGAAACGGCGTTGCACTTACGTCGGGTTATCGAGCAGCTATGTCAGTGTAAGGGAGAAGAAAAATGAATAAACATCATAATAATCCAGATAGTTGTACTGCTTGTACTGTATGTGTAGCCAGTTGCCCAGTTACGGCAGCCACGCGTAAATTTCGTGGACCTAAAATGGTTGGGCCAGCCTTGGAAAGAATGAGATTGTCTCATGAAGATGTAGAACCATCTTTGGAATATTGCTCAAACTGCAAAAACTGTGATATGTCTTGCCCTTCTGGCGTGCCTATCTCTACCTTGAATATGTTGGCTCGTGCTAAACATTACAAGGTACGCAAACAAAGCTTACGGGATGATATCTTATCCCATGGTGAGAAGGCTGCAAAATTGATTTCTATTTTGCCTTTTGGTGCTGCATTTGCCAATATGGGGATGTCTATGAGCCGTGGTATAATGAAGCAAATCGGTATATCCGATAAAGCTCCAATGCCATCTTATGCCTCTACTAATTTTATCAAACAATTTAAAGCCCTTCGTCAGCAAAGTTTCCCTGATAAAGTAGTATTTTATCCTGGCTGTTTTATCAATTACAATGATCCGCAAGTAGGTATGGATTTTGTAGCTGTAATGCAAGCCAATAAATACGAAGTTATCGTGGAAGAAGATTTAGTTTGCTGCGGTTCACCTCTTGTTGTAAATGGTTTCTTAGATGAAGCGGAAGCAAATGCTAAAACAAATATCAGCATCCTTAAAAGATGGACAGATAAAGGAATTCCTGTTATCACTTGCTGTACAAGTTGCGGCTTGATGTTAAAACAAGAATACCAAGAATTGTTCCATATTGAAGGTGCTCATGAATATGCTAAGCATTTATATGATGCAGCAGAATTTTTACTAGAACTCAATGACAAAGGACGTATGAATACAAACCTTGGTACATTGAATGAAAAGTATATTTACCATTCTCCTTGCCATCTTCGTGCCCAAGGTATGGGATTGCCTGGTCTTGATTTGCTAGAAATGATTCCTGGTCTTGAAGTTGAAAATGCCGATGCAGGTTGCTGTGGTATTTCAGGCAATTATGGTTTTAAAGAAGATAAATATGATATTGCTATGGCTATTGGTGCACCTTTATTCCAAAAAATAAAGGACAGTGGCCTTGATACAGCAGTATGTGAATGTGGAACTTGCCGTTTGCAAATTGGACATGGTGCTAAAGTTAAAACATTACACCCAATGTCATTAGTACGCAAATCTTATGAAGCTAAAGGCAAATAAACACCAGCATAAGAGATAATTTTTAATGTAGTGTTGTTTGTCAGATGACTTATTTGATGTCGTTGCAGAACCATTGTTTCTTTATAAGGAACCTAAGGGAAACTCGGTTGGCTATGCTGATCACAGTTTCCCATAATTACTAAGGCTATTGACGCGTATGAATGGAGGGGAAACTTGTGTTACAGAAAAAGATAATAATAATTCATCTGACAACAATGATACTCATTAGTATATTATCGTCATTGTTGATTGAGACTATGGGAAGTATGCTTACTCTAATGTCCGCTATCATAATCGTAATTATTTCGACTATCATTCTATCTAAGGTCGATAGTAACACGGAAGAAGTAAAGAGTAGCTTAGCTGCTTGCGAAACTACGAATCAAACCTTAGTATCTAAAGTTGATATGTACGATATCGCGGGAGATTTATCTTTTATTTCTCAACAACTAGCATGGGTAGTGGGCCATAGTAATACGGCCTTAAAGAAGCTGACAATCCAGTCTAAAGATATTGCCAGCGAAAGTGAAACGACAGCTAGTAGTGCTGAAGAGGCTTCAGCTGGCGTTGAAGAAATTGCTTCGAATGCAGCGGTAGTGGCTGATGCATCTCAACAAGCATTGCAACAATGTCAAAAATCTTCCCAATTAGCTTTTAAAAATCAGCAACAGATTACAGAGGCTAGCAATACTATGCTTGAGGTAGCTCAGGTGGTACAAACTTCTGTAAATGATTTAGAAGAACTCAATGTAGCTTCCAAAAAAATCGGTGATTTTGTTGGTAAGATTCAAGGGATTGCCAGCCAAACAAATTTATTAGCACTGAATGCTGCCATCGAAGCGGCCCGTGCCGGCGAACAAGGCCGAGGCTTTGCCGTTGTAGCAGAAGAAGTTCGTAAATTAGCTGGAGAGAGTGCTTCTATTACCCGTGAGGTAGAAGAAACAGTAAAAGAAATTATTGGAAAGATAAAATACGTTACTGTTAGTATGCAGTCAGGTAAAGGGAAAATCGACGGTATAGAACAAATGGCTAGAAATTCTGCTGGTGGTATGCGAGAAATTGTGGACCATATGCGGCAAATTGAAGGAACCGTTTCGAAATTGTGCGATTTATCCTCTGACCAACAAATGACCACGGAACAAATGGCCCAGGCTGTGGAAAGTATTGGTAGTGCTACTGTTGAAATTGCAGCCAGTACCCAAGTATCACTGCAAAGTATTGCACAACAAGAAAAAAGCATTGAAGATGTATTTGCTTTCACAAAGAAAATGACTGCCACGGTTGATAAAATCCAAGAGGTTGCCGTATTATTTAAAACAGGAAATGAGTTAGTTTTTGGTTTTAATCCTTTTACTTCACCGCAAAGTATTAAAGAAAATTATGCTCCTATATTAGAGGATATTGCCAAAAAACTAGGACGGATTGCTAAGATTATTATTGTTTCCGATTACGATTCTTTGGGACGTTCTCTACTTAATGGTACCATTGATATTGGTTGGTTCTCACCTTTTGCTTATGTTTCAACAAAGAGTAAGGGTGATATTACGCCAATGGTAACCACTGTAGTAAATAATAATGCATCCTATCATGGTTATATTATTTCCCGCAAAGATCAGGGCTATAAGTCCATCGATGATTTGCATGGTAAGCGGTTTGCTTTTGTTGATAAGCAATCAGCCTCAGGATATGTATATCCAAGGGCCATGCTTGTAGAACATGGCAAGCAGCCAGAAAGCTTTTTCTCGGAAAATATCTTCTTAGGGAGCCATGACCGGGTTATTGATGCTGTATTAGATGGTACAGTAGATGCTGGTGCGACTTATTCCGAAGCGGTAGACTCTGCTAGAGCTCGCGGTCTAAATGTTCAGCAACTAGAAATATTAGCACAAACAGATGCTATACCAAAAGATGCCATCGCTGTACGTCCAGGGTTTGATGCTCAACTGCTCGCAAGTCTAAAACAAGCTTTTGTGGAAACTAGTGATAAGAAATCAGATCATGCATCCTTGATGAAAAAGACAGGATTAAATGGTTTTATTGCAGCGCAGGATGAAGTATATGATATAATAAGAAAAGTAGCAAAAATATCTAAATAAAAAAATGTAGTAAAGAGAGTGTGTAGGTAAGAATATGATGAAAAAAACGAAAATAGTTTGTACAATGGGTCCTACTACGGAAAAACCAGGCGTTATGGAAAAAATGATCGAAGCGGGTATGAATGTAGCACGTTTCAATTTCTCCCATGGCGATCATGCGGAGCATAGTGTTCGTATTAACATGGTTCGTGCTGCGGCAAAAAAAGTTAATAAGCCAGTAGCAATACTATTAGATACCAAAGGACCAGAAATGCGTCTTGGTAACTTTGTAGAAGGTAAAGTAACAATTGAGCAAGGACAAAAATTCATAATTACTTCTAGAGATGTAGAAGGAACAAAAGATATTTGTTCTGTAAATCATAAACTTCTGCCTCAAGAAGTAGTAGCAGGCAATCAAATCTTATTAGCAGATGGTTTAGTCTGTCTTAATGTTGATTTTGTTGAAGGCGATGACATTCATACAACTGTTCAAAACACTGGTATGATTGGTAATAGAAAACGTGTTGCAGCACCAGGTGTGTCTGTAAACTTACCACCATTGTCTGAGCAAGATGTAAAAGACGTATTATTTGCTGCTGAACAAGGTATGGACTTTGTTGCTGCATCCTTTGTACAAAGAGCTGCTGACGTTCTAGCTATCAAGAAATTGCTAGAAGAAGCAAACTCTGATATTCACATTATTTCTAAGATTGAAAATGCTGAAGGCGTAAAGAACATTGATGAAATCATCAAAGTTTCTGACGGAATCATGGTAGCCCGTGGTGACCTTGGTGTAGAAATCCCAACGGAAGAAGTACCATTAGTACAAAAAATGATCATTGAAAAATGTAATAAATTAGGCAAGCCAGTTATTACAGCAACACAAATGCTAGAATCCATGATCAATAATCCACGCCCAACTCGCGCAGAAGCAAGCGACGTAGCAAATGCTATTCTTGATGGTACTGATGCGGTTATGTTAAGTGGTGAAACAGCCAATGGTGACTACCCTGTAGAAGCGGTAGAAATTATGGCTAAAATCTCCATCCGTACAGAAAAAGCATTAAAATATGGTGAAATGTTACATGGTAAAGGTCCTTTAACGCAACATACTACAACAGAAGCTATCAGCCATGCGACGGTACAAGTTGCTTATGAGCTAAATGCTGCTTCTATTATTACAGATACTCAATCTGGCTATGCTGCTAGAATGGTATCCAAATATCGCCCTCTTGCTCATGTGGTAGCAGTAACACCTAATGAGAGAGTAGTTCGCAAAATGCTTGTTATGTGGGGTGTTCAACCAGTACTACGTGCTCCTTCTAGCAACAGTGATGAAATGGTTGAAAATGCAATTAGTGCAGCTATGAAATCTAACATTGTGAAAGAAGGAGACCTAGTTGTTCTTACTGCTGGCGTTCATGCCGCTGGTACAGGTACTACGAATATGATTCGTGTACACGTAGTTGGCGATGTATTAGTGCGTGGCGTAGGTATTGGCCAAACTTCTGTAACTGCTAAAGTTTGCGTAGCACGTTCCATTAAAGATGTAGAAGAAAAATTCAAAGCTGGCGAAGTATTAGTTATCGCTTGCGTAGATGAACAAACTGCTAAATATGCTGCAAAAGCGTCTGCTATTGTTGCTGAAGAGGGTGGACTTACTTCTCATGCAGCCATTGTTGGCATTAGTTATGGTATCCCTGTTATTGTTGGGGTAGATGGTGCTACAGCTCGTTTGACAGATGGCGCCCTTGTTACTGTAGATGCTGCTCGCGGTTTGGTATACAACGGAGAAATTAACGCTCGTTAATCAAGAAATAATAAATACAATATTGTGCAATTATTTTTCGTCATAATAGCAGGATTTCTCTGCTTTATGACGAAATCTAAAAGCACAGATATTATTTATATTTTTTTATAGTAATGGGACAAGATTTGTACTAGTGGGATATATTTAGTCCCAGAGGAATATATATGTGGAAAAATATCCAACTTCATCGTAAAATTGCCCCGGAACTCATTGATTTAATTGAAGAACGATATGATATTTTGCGGCATATTCAATATTTTGAGCCTATTGGGCGCAGAGCACTAGCGTTAGTAGTGGAAAAAGGTGAAAGAGTTGTAAGGGCCCAGGTAGAATTTCTAAAAAATGCAGGTTTGGTAGAATTTTCACCAATGGGTATGACTTTAACCCCTGAAGGACAACTAATGCAAGATGAATTATCAGAATATGTTAAAGTGTTACATGGTTTGACAATGTTAGAAACGGAGCTATCGGAGAAACTTGGCATTCAGCAAGTGATTATTATACCTGGTGATAGTGAAGTTAATAATATGGTTCGCCGAGAACTCGGACGTGCTACGGCAAAGTTATTAGCCCGCTATTTGAATAAAGAAAATATGATAGTGGCTGTAAGCGGCGGGACAATCATGGCGAATGTTGCTGAATCAGTTAACTTTAGCCAGCCTACCGTAACGGTTGTACCAGCTCGTGGGGGACTTGGGGGACAAGTGGAATACCAAGCCAATAGCATTGCTGCGACCATGGCAACTAAGCTAGGTGGTAAGTATCGTATGCTACATTTACCTGATGGCGTCAGTGAAGAAATGGTGGTCAAGATGCTGGCAAGCAATACCAATATTCTTACGGTTGCCGACATGATTAAAAAGGCTGATGTACTCATACATGGTATTGGTGAGGCCAGAGAAATGGCTCGGCGGCGGGGATCTGATGAAGAATTTGTTACTAAGCTCATAGATAGTGGAGCTGTTGGTGAAGCATTAGGTCATTATTGCACACTGACAGGTAAACATATATATATAACAAGCAGTGTTGGGTTACAACTGGATAATTTGGCGGAGATTGGTTTAGTGATTGCAGTAGCAGGTGGCCAGAAAAAGGCTAAAGCTATTGTAGCGGTTACCAGTGCTGGTGGGCAGGATGTACTTATTACCGACGAGGCTGCTGCCAAAGCTATTCAGAGTATCATATAAGTCTTGGCTAAGTGCCAAAAAATTACTAAATTTTTAGGAGGTATTTTTAACAATGGCAGTAAAAGTAGCGATTAATGGTTTTGGACGTATTGGACGTCTTGCATTTCGGCAAATGTTCGGTGCAGAAGGTTACGATGTTGTTGCAATCAATGACTTAACAAGCCCTAAAATGCTTGCACACTTATTGAAGTATGATTCTGCTCAAGGTAGATATGCTTTAGGTGATACAGTGGTTGCAGGTGAAGATTCCATTACTGTTGATGGTAAAGAAATCAAAATCTACAAATCAGCAAAAGCAGAAGAATTACCTTGGGGTGAACTTGGTGTAGATGTTGTGCTTGAATGTACAGGTTTCTATACTTCCAAAGAAAAAGCTTCTGCACATATTACTGCAGGCGCTAAAAAAGTTGTTATCTCTGCTCCAGCTGGAACTGACCTTCCTACTGTTGTTTTCAATGTAAACCATGATATACTAAAAGCTAGCGATACCGTTATTTCTGCAGCATCTTGCACTACAAACTGCTTAGCTCCTATGGCTAACGCACTTAATAACCTAGCTCCTATTAAGAGCGGTATTATGTCCACAATTCATGCTTATACTGGTGACCAAATGACTCTTGACGGCCCTCAAAGAAATGGTGATCTTAGAAGATCCCGTGCTGCCGCCGTTAACATCGTTCCTAACTCTACTGGTGCTGCTAAAGCTATCGGTTTAGTTATTCCTGCATTAAATGGTAAATTAATTGGTTCCGCACAACGCGTTCCAACACCTACTGGTTCTTCCACAATTTTAATATCAGTTGTTGAAGGTACTGTTACAAAAGACCAAGTTAATGCTGCTATGAAAGCTGCAGCTGATGAATCTTTCGGTTACACCGAAGAAGAATTAGTATCTAGCGATATCATTGGTATTAAATTTGGTTCCTTATTCGATGCTACACAAACAATGGTAGCTCCTATGGATAATGGATGCACACAAGTTCAAACTGTTTCTTGGTATGACAATGAAAACAGCTATACAAGCCAAATGGTTCGTACCATTAAATATTTCTCAGAACTTGCATAAATTTTAAAGTTATTAAGGCCCGGCCTCTTTGGGCCGGGCAATATTTTTAAGGAGAAACAAAAATGCTGAATAAAAAGTCTATTCGCGACATTAATGTGAGCGGTAAGAAAGTATTTATACGGGTAGATTATAATGTTCCTATGGATAAACAAGGTAACATTACTGAGGACACTCGTATTCGTGCCACCCTTCCTACCTTAGAATATTTGTTGTCTAAAAATGCTGCTATTATTATTGGTAGCCATTTAGGTCGTCCTAAAGGTGCAGTTGTACCTGAGTTTTCTGTAGTACCTGTAGCAGAAAGACTATCCTCTTTGATCGGTAGAGAAATTGTAGTAGCTCCTGACTCTGTTGGCCCAGAAGTGGAAGCATTGGCAAAAGACCTAAAACCAGGTCAAATTCTAATGCTAGAAAATCTTCGCTTTCATAAAGAAGAAGAAAAAAACGATCCTGAATTCTCTAAACAATTGGCTAGTTTAGCAGATATTGCGGTAAATGATGCGTTTGGTGTATCCCACCGTGCTCATGCTTCCGTTGAAGGAATTACTAAATATTTGCCAGCTGTAGCTGGACTCCTAATGGAAAAAGAAATTATTTTCGTTGGTCAGACAGTTGCAAATCCAGTTGCTCCTTTCGTAGCAATTATCGGTGGCGCAAAAGTGTCTGATAAAATTGGTGTTATTGAAAACTTACTCAATAAGGTAAATACCTTAATCATTGGTGGCGGTATGGCCAATACCTTCCTCGCCGCACAAGGCTATAACACTGGAAAATCATTACTAGAAGCGGATAAAGTAGAATTAGCAAAATCCTTAATTGAAAAAGCTAAAGAACGTGGTGTTAATTTATTACTTCCTACGGATGTAGTGATTGCTGATAAATTTGCTGCTGATGCTGCCACAAAAGCAGTAGCGGTAGATTCTATCGACAGCGAGTGGATGGCTCTTGACATTGGTCCTGATACGGCCAAAATGTATGCGAAAGCTTTAGAAGATGCTAAGACTGTTGTATGGAATGGCCCAATGGGTGTATTTGAAATGGATGCATTTGCCAATGGGACAAATACAGTGGCAGTTGCTGTAGCAGGCTCTAGTGCGACTAGTATTGTTGGCGGTGGTGATTCCATCGCTGCACTAGAAAAAGCTGGCCTTGCTAGCAAAATAACGCACATTTCAACTGGCGGCGGCGCTTCTTTAGAATTTTTAGAAGGTAAAGTATTACCGGGTATTGCTGCTCTTGCAGATAAATAATAAATAAATAAAAATATTGGAGGAATAATAACATGCGTAGACCTATTATTGCAGGGAACTGGAAATTACACAACACAGGTAGCCAAGGCATCGCTTTGGTACAAGAACTTGCTAAATTAACTGTAGGTGCTGACAACGTAGATATCGTAGTTTGCCCAACTTTCACTGCTCTTGCTCCTGTAGCAACTGCACTCAAAGATACTAACATTCATCTTGGCGCACAAAATATGCACTGGGAAAAGAAAGGTGCTTTCACTGGCGAAATCACTGCTGAAATGCTAAAAGATGTATGCTGCGAGTATGTTATCATTGGTCACTCTGAGCGTCGTCAATATTTCGCTGAAACAGATGAAACTGTAAACAAAAAAGTTAAAGCTGCTTTAGAAGCAGGCTTAGTACCACTTATGTGTGTTGGTGAATCTTTAGAAGAACGTGAAGCTGGCACAACAGAAGATCTTGTTGGTAAACAAGTACGTGCAGGCCTTGCAGGTTTGACAAATGATCAAGTAGCAACTGTAGTTATTGCTTATGAGCCAATCTGGGCAATTGGTACAGGCCGTACTGCTACTTCTGACCAAGCCAATGATGTATGTGCATTTGTTCGTCGCACTGTAGCTGAAATGTTTAATCAAGCAACTGCTGATAAAACACGTATCCAATACGGCGGTAGTGTAAAAGCAGATAATATTGCAGAATTAATGGGCAAAAGTGATATTGATGGCGCACTTGTTGGTGGCGCAGCTCTTGATCCTGTTGGCTTTAGCAAAATCGTTAAATTTTAGGAGGCATCTTAGTGAGTAAGTTACAAGCACCGATTGCACTTGTTATTCTAGATGGTTGGGGGCTTGGTAGTGTAACCGATTCGTACAATGCAATTGTACAAGCGGATACTCCTCATATGGACCTGCTAACGGAACTATATCCAACGACTACTTTGAGTTGTTCTGGCGAAGCGGTAGGTCTACCAGATGGTCAAATGGGGAACTCAGAAGTTGGACATTTAAACATTGGTGCTGGCCGGGTTGTTTATCAAGAATTAACTCGTATCTCGAAAGAGATTCGGGAAGGTGATTTGTTCACAAACCCAGTATTAGTGAAAGTTGTAGACGAGGCGAAAGCCAATGATGGTGCACTACATTTAATGGGCTTAGTGTCAGATGGTGGTGTACATAGTCACATTGAACATGTATATGCACTCCTAGAACTTGCAAAACGTCATAATCTAACAAAAGTATATGTTCATGCTTTTTTAGATGGTCGTGATGTACCGCCTTCTAGTGCTCTTACGTATATTGCAGCATTAGAAGCTAAAATGGCGGAAATTGGTGTAGGTAGCATTTCTACGATTAGTGGACGTTATTACGCCATGGACCGGGATAAACGTTGGGAGCGCGTAGAAAAGGCATATAATGCTATGGTTTGCCGACAAGGAGAAAGCGCTCCGTCGGCGACAGCTGCGATTGAGCAATCTTATAGCCTTGGAAAAACCGATGAGTTTGTTCCGCCAACAGTGATTGGTAGCTGCGATGATTGTGGGATAAAAGCTAATGATGGCGTTATCTTCTTTAACTTCCGCCCTGATCGTGCCCGGGAATTAACCCATGTGTTTGTAGATCAAGATTTTGCTGGTTTTGAACGTTGCAATGGCTGTTTCCCACTACATTTTGCAACCCTAACTCAATATGATGAGACCTTACCAGTAAAAGTGGCCTATGCACCACAAGTCCTAAAAAATACTTTAGGTGAAGTCGTTGAGAAGGCTGGCCTAGCTCAGCTAAGAATTGCAGAGACGGAAAAATACGCTCATGTTACTTTCTTCTTTAATGGCGGTGAAGAAAAACCTTACATTGGTGAAGAACGTATCTTAGTTCCTTCTCCAAAGGTCGCTACTTACGATTTGCAGCCAGAAATGAGTGCTATCGAAGTTACTGATAAATTAGTAGCAGCCATTAAAGAAGGTACCTTTGACGTCATCATTCTAAACTATGCGAATAGTGATATGGTAGGCCATACGGGTAAGCTTGATGCAGCGATGAAGGCAGTTACGACGGTAGATACTTGCGTTGGTCGTGTTGTGGATGCCATGCGCAGTCGCGGTGGCATTACCTTAATTACTGCTGACCATGGTAATGCAGATGTAATGCTTGACCATGTAACAGGTGAACCGTTTACTGCTCATACTACAAATGACGTGCCATTCCTTCTAGTATCAGAAGAGCATCGTGGCAAGTCATTAGAAAAAGGTATTTTAGCAGATATTGCCCCTACTATGTTAGCTTTGGCAGGAATAGAAATACCTGTGGAAATGACAGGTAAAAGTTTATTAAAAAAATAAAATTTGGAGATTGATGTAATGATTATAACTGATATTTTTGCAAGAGAAGTTATGGATTCCCGTGGTAACCCTACAGTAGAAGTTGATGTGACTCTAGAAGACGGTACAATGGGTCGCGCTGCTGTTCCTTCTGGTGCATCTACTGGTATGCATGAAGCAGTAGAGCTTCGTGATGGTGGAGCACGTTACATGGGTAAAGGCGTACTGAAAGCTGTTGAAAACGTAAATGATCGTATTGCTCCTGAAGTAGTCGGTATGAATGTTTTCGATCAAGTCGGTATTGATACATTGATGATCGAACTTGATGGAACTCCTAATAAGGCAGCTTTTGGTGCCAATGCTATTCTTGGTGTATCCATGGCCGTTGCTAAAGCAGCAGCTCTTGCTGTTGGACTACCTTTATACCAATACCTTGGTGGCTTTAATGCCAAAGAACTACCAGTTCCTATGATGAATATCCTTAATGGCGGCGCTCATGCTGACAATAACGTAGATATTCAAGAATTTATGATCATGCCTGTTGGCGCACCTAGCTTTGCAGAAGGTCTACGTATGTGTGCGGAGGTATATCATACGTTAAAAGGTGTATTAAAAGGTCTAGGTCTTAATACTGCTATTGGTGACGAAGGCGGTTTTGCTCCTAATTTGTCTTCTAATGAACAAGCTCTAGAAGTAATTGTAGAAGCTATCACAAAAGCTGGTTATAAGCCTGGTGAAGATTTTGGTCTAGCTCTTGACGTTGCTTCCACTGAAATCTACAAAGATGGCGTTTACAACCTTGCTGGTGAAGGCGTAATTAAGACTTCTGCTGAAATGGTTGAGTTTTATGCTCATCTAGTAGCGAAATATCCGATCCTTTCCATTGAAGACGGTATGTCTGAAGATGACTGGGCAGGTTGGGCTCTTATGACTGAGAAATTAGGCAAGAAAATTCAAATCGTTGGTGATGATTTGTTTGTTACCAACACTGAGCGTTTAGCGCGTGGTATTGAAGCGAAAACTGCAAACTCCATTTTGGTTAAAGTAAATCAAATTGGTACTTTGACAGAAACTTTCGATACTATCGAAATGGCAAAACGTGCAGGTTATACTTGCGTAATTTCCCATCGTTCAGGTGAAACGGAAGATTCCACTATTGCTGATATTGCTGTTGCAGTAAATGCTGGTCAAATCAAAACCGGTGCTCCTACTCGTAGTGACCGTGTTGCAAAATACAATCAACTTCTTCGTATTGAAGAAGAACTTAGCAGCATTAGCCAATATAAAGGTCGTAACGTTTTTTACAACATGAAATAAATTCATAACGAGAACACCAGGATGAAAGCAATGATATTGCCCTCAGTCTGGTGTTCTTTTCTTGCGGAATCAAAATTTCTTGATTCCAAGCAAGGGCAACTAAGGCTTGGTGCAAGCCAAGTTTTCTATGTGAATAATCAGAAAAATATAATAAAAATGGTTAAAATATTGTCAAACTGATTTTGATTATGATACAATGAAAACATTCTATGAATAAGGAGGCTACTATCACTTTGATTATAGTTTTACAAATTTTATTGTCCATTATTTCAATTGCCTTGATTGCTGTTGTTGTGTTGCAGTCAGGTAAAGGGGGAGGTTTGTCAGGATCTATTGGTGGCGGTGCCGAAAGTGTTATCGGTGGCAAGAAAAAGGGTCTAGATGAATACTTATCAAAACTCACCATGATATTAGGCGTTTTATTTGCCATTTTCACCTTGGCGTTAGTTAAACTAATGAGCTAATCACTTCTTATAGTCACACATATTACAGATTATATGCAATACAATGTTAAATACCAATCATTTAGTTGAGGCTTTTCATCACATAGCGGACAGGTTGTTCAGCATAAGGGGGAAAAGAAAAATGGATTTATTGTATATTGCGCCAATCGCCGGGGTAGTAGCATTACTATTTGCGGCATATTTTATGAAGAGTGTATTGAGTGAGAGTCCAGGCAATGAAAAAATGCAAGAATTGTCCCAAGCTATTTTCGAAGGGGCAATGGCATATTTAAACAGGCAGTACAAAACCTTAATTCCTTTTACAGTCATTATTTTTGCTGTATTATTTTATGTAGGTGATTATAAATTAGCCGTATCCTTTTTAGTGGGTGCAGTATCTTCTGCAATCGCTGGCTATGTAGGAATGACTTCTACAACAAAGGCCAATGCCCGCACAACAGAAGCTGCTCGTCACAGCCTTAATAAAGCACTAAGTGTTTCCTTCCGTGCAGGAGCTGTAATGGGAATGTCCGTAGTAGGTCTTGCCCTACTCGGTGTTTCTGTTCTCTACATAATATTTCGTGATCCTGTTGTTATTAACAGCTTTGCTTTTGGCGCGAGTGCGATTGCCTTTTTTGCTCGTATTGGCGGCGGTATTTTTACCAAAGCTGCAGACGTTGGAGCAGACTTAGTTGGTAAAGTAGAAGCTGGTATTCCAGAAGACGATCCTCGCAATCCAGCCGTTATTGCAGATAACGTTGGTGACAATGTTGGCGATACCGCAGGTATGGGTGCTGACTTATTTGAATCTTACGGCGCTACAGCCATTGCTGCTATGCTAATTGGTAATACCTTATTTGGTATTAACGGTGTGTTATTTCCATTATTGATTGGTGCTGCGGGGATATTCGCGGCCATTGTTAGTACTTTCTTAGTACGTACAGGGGAAGATGGAGACCCACAAGCTGCTCTTAATCGAGGCTTATGGGGAACAAATATATTGACAGCCATTATGGCTTACTTTCTAGCTACTCATATTTTTGGAGCTCAAGGTTTTGGGATATTTATTGCTATTGTTGCAGGTTTGGTCGTTAATGTCTTAGTGGGGATAATCACGGAGTATTATACTTCTAGTGCGAAATCACCTACTCGTAAAATTGCAGAGGCGTGTGAAACAGGAGCTGCTACCAACATCATTGCAGGGATTGCCACAGGTCTTAAAAGTACGGCTCTCCCGATGCTTGTATTTTCAGTAGCCATTTGGATATCCTATAGCCAAGCTGGAATTTATGGTATTGCTATGGCGGCCATGGGCATGCTTTGTACAGCAGGAATGGTAGTAGCAGTAGATTCTTTCGGACCTGTAGCTGACAATGCTGGCGGTATTGCAGAAATGGCAGGTCTTGATCCAGAAGTCCGTAAAACAACAGATAAATTAGATGCAGTAGGCAATACTACAGCAGCCATTGCCAAAGGTTTTGCCATTGGTTCGGCAGCTTTAACCGCCTTAGCTCTATTTACTGCTTTTGGTGAAGAAATTGCTAAAAATCCTAACTTGTCAAGCCTACTTGTTGATGGTCATTTAGTAATTAACTTAACAGAGCCGACGGTTATTATCGGTCTCTTCCTAGGTGCTACATTACCATTTATAGTATGTGCCTATACTATGGAGGCGGTCGGTAGGGCAGCCTTTGAAATGATTGAAGAAGTGCGTCGTCAGTTTAGAGAAATTCCAGGTATCATGGAAGGCACTGGCAGACCAGATTATGCAGCTTGTGTAGATATTAGTACCAAAGCTGCTATTAAGGAAATGTTTATGCCTGGCGTGTTTGCCGTGGGCGGACCGATTTTTGTCGGCTTTGTTATGGGCGCTAAAGCCTTAGCTGGTTTCCTAGCTGGTGCTACTGCCGCTGGGGTACTCCTTGCATTATTCATGTCCAATGCTGGTGGTGCTTGGGACAATGCTAAGAAATATATTGAAACAGGTGAGCATGGTGGTAAAGGTACTCCCGCTCATGCGGCAGCCGTTATTGGCGATACTGTAGGCGATCCTTTTAAGGATACTTCAGGACCGGCTATGAACCCACTGATTAAAGTAGCTGGAACCATCTCCTTAATCATTGCCCCATTGTTGTTCTTTTAACATTAAAACTGGTAATCCAATTGGATTACCAGTTTTTTCATTCATCATAGAAAAGTATATTGACAGTGGATGAATGTCTTTGGTA
>JAPUES010000063.1 GCA_027492445.1 Sporomusaceae bacterium
GGAATCTCCTGCTAAATTAATATAAATTTAGCAGGAGATTCTTTTTAAAATTTGGCTTTGTGGTTATTTATTATTGATTTAACTTTCCCTTTAGCTAGTCAGAATTTTATAGGCACTTTCATTTTGTATATCCGTAATAAATTGGATGTTGGTCTCTTGTTCTGTTTCACGGTTCGCAGAGGCAATATCCGTTCTTGCTATTTGGTGAATGGAAAACTTACGTGCACCTGCCATAAATTGCTGTAATCCAGCCGTTAGCTTATCTGCAAGTGTCCATAATGCTAGAGCACCATACGGAATGTTCTTCATTTCATCCTTGCCAATTTTTCGTTGTACATCATGGTAGCCTGCAAAAATTTCTTGGGCTGAGGCACCATAGTCTTTGAAGCTAGCTGGTAGTACATCCCAGTTCCCATTCACAACCTCTTTGCGCTCTGGATGTAGGGCACCTTCAATATTCGACCCTAAAAAGCCTGGTATCATCATAGCTCTGCCCATGCAAACCATTTTTGCGTAGGGTGCCCCTAAGGCAAGAGCTTTAAAAATATGATCCTCTCTTACAAGTCCGCCCGCAAAAGCCATATCTACTACTTTGGCACCTTTACTCGATAGTACATTGGCATATTCCACGGCCTTAGCGTGTAACAATATGGAAGGTACACCCCATGTCTCCATCATATTCCATGGACTCATGCCCGTTCCCCCACCAGAACCATCAATGGTAAGCAGATCTAATTTGGCATCTGTCGCAAATTTAATTGCCATGGCCAAGGTTTCCATACCATAGGACCCGGTTTTAAGAGAAATTCTCTTAAAACCTAACCTTCGTAAATATTCGATATTATTCATAAAGTCTTCTTGCACCTGGTCGGCAGAAGAAAGACTCGTGTAGCCAAGTCTACTATGACGGGCAAAGGAGCGGATAGCTCCATGCCCATAAGCTTCTCTCACTTCAGGTATGGTAGGATCAGGATCAACAATATAGCCCCGATTTTTAAGAAAAATAGCATAATCAATATCATTTACCTGAATCTCACCGCCAATGTCTTTGGCACCTTGCCCCCACTTCAGCTCTAATATGACTTTATTACCATACTTTTCAATAATATACTCCATAACTCCATTTCGAGTATCTTCCACATTCATTTGTACAATAATTGCCCCATAACCATCATAATAACGCAAATAACAATCGATACGTCTTTCAAGCTCAGGTGCTTGCAAGATTCTGCCGTTTTTAATCACAGATTCCTTATCAACACCAACAACATTTTCACCAACCACAATGGGAATTCCAACAAGGGCAGCGCCAACAGCAAAGGATTCCCAGTATTTTGCGGCAATAAAAGTTGACCCTAAGGCACCCGTCATCAGAGGCAGTTTGCACCTCGTTTTTACTTCATTGCCAAATTCACACTCAGTACTGACATTCGGGAAAATACAGTCATCTTGAGAATTTGAAAGATTAGGTGGCATACCATGCCCTCCATAATTATAACCTTGAATTCGCAGCGAGTTATAAGAGACTCCTACATGAGTCGTATTACCGCTCCCTGCTGTTACCGCACCAAAATCACGGGGATATAATAACTTTCTACCCCGAATACTCGATAGCCAGGTCTCGCATTTCCCGCAACAATCCGCGCGGCATAGGGTACACAAACTTGATTCTATCCCATTACCCCTGTTCACAGTGCCCAACACATCATTACTATTTCCCATTATAATAGCCTCCTTAATTTAAAAATTGCAGACAAGCTATTGATCCGAAAATAGAATTGTCACTTCTACAAGCAATAAAAATATATCTTAGTTTGTTTCAAAATAGCATGGATACTTTTCCATCTTATTCCGTTTTATTGTGTTTTATCACTGTTCTAATAAAAAAATAAAGAAGCCCAGAAAAAATCTGGGCTTCTTTATTACCTTACTTATTCGCCAGCGCTAATCGCTCCTACTGGGCATGTTGCTGCGCATGAACCACAGTCAATACATTTTTCATCGATTACGTATTGGTTTTCACCTGCAGAAATAGCATCTACCGGGCAAACAGCCGCGCAAGCGCCGCATTCAATACATTCTTCGCTAATTTTATACATGAGTTTCACCTCCTATGTAGTTAACTATTTGTATTATACTATACTCTGGAAAAAAAAGCACATCACTAGTATCACATTTAACACAATTTTTATTACTCCTCATCCGGGAAAAAACGACGCTTTATTGCCGATCTATAATAATAAGCAACAACACCAAGAGTGATAAACAGTGAAGTCAGCACTATTGTAGTGCGAAGATGGTGAGTAATATTTTGCCCCAATATGGAATATAAAATTATGGCGGGAGCTTGACCAATTGCTGTGGCAGTGCCAAACCTCCATGGTGACATGCGAGTCAACCCAGCACCATAACTCACTACCTTAAAAGGTATAATCGGCGTTAAGCGAGTAATAAAAATTGCCCAAATACCATATTTTTTAATAAAAGCATCTATCATTGTAAGATAATTAGGTTTTACAAATTTCTCAACGAGCAGTCGTCCATACCACCTTGCTAAGCAAAAGTCCAAAAGAGCACCTAATAAGCCGCCTGTCCAAGAATAAAGAGCTCCATACTGCCAGCCAAAAATCCAGGCATTGGTGATGGTAATGACCAGTCCTGGTACAACGGGAATTAAAGACTGTAGCATCATTAAAGCAATACTTACAAAGGGAGCCCATAGTCCATAACCAAGAATAAATTGGCGCAGACCTTCAAAATTACGCTGCCTTAAATGATTGATTCCTGCATCCAAGAACTCCTCTAGACCTGGGATATGAAGATAAGCTAGCATAGCAAAGAGCAAAACGATTATTCTGCAACCATACACCTGTGCAGTCGTCATTGTTTTTGCCATGAATGCTCCCCCCCTCATAGCTATATTATACACCTGACCTAAAAATAATCCCACTAGCAAAAAACTGAGCCTCATAAAAAGCTCAGTTTTTTACGAAATCAGAAAGTATAACTTTTTCTATGCTATTTTTCTGTCTTAAGCAGAGCTTCCTCTAAAGGCCGGTTGGCGTGATCCCCATCATCTTCATGACGCTGACACTCAATACACTTACTGGCCCAGGGAGCTACTTCTAGC
>JAPUES010000064.1 GCA_027492445.1 Sporomusaceae bacterium
TGCTATATGATTCAACAACCTCGTAATTGTTGTACTTTTACATAGAAAACTTGGCTTGCGCCAAGCCTTAGTTGTCCTTGCTTGGAATCAAGAAAGTGTTATACTTTCTGATTCCGCAAAAATAAATGATTGCTTTAATTTTTAACGCTTCTTATTTCTAAGACTTCATATTTTAAAATACCAGCAGGCACATTTACCTCTACAACACTGCCTACTTTTTGGCCTAAAATCGCCTGACCAACAGGCGACTCATTAGAAATCTTCATTTCCGCTGGATCAGCTTCTGCCGAGCCCACGATAGCATATTCTAGTTCATCACCAAATTCTAAGTCTTTTAAAATAACAGTAGCGCCAATGGATACGATATCCGTTCCAATCTCATCTTCATCAATCAACTTGCTATTTCTTAGCATTTTTTCTAGGGTTATAATTTCCCCCTCAATAAATGCTTGTTCATTCTTTGCATCTTCATATTCTGAGTTTTCGCTAATATCACCAAATTCAATTGCCTGCTTGATTCTTTCTGCTACTTCCCGGCGACGTACGGATTTTAGATGATCAAATTTTTGTTCTATTTTTTTTAACCCTTCTGCAGTGAGGATAAATTGCTTTTCAGCCATTGTATCTAATCTCCTTTTATTTTGATTCAAACTTTTCTACATTATTATATTCTAAAGCAATCTGTTTTGACACAAGAATTGTTTTTTAACCATTCCTGAATAAAAACAGCCTCTTCCTGCCTCAACATACTAGCATTTTAAATATGCATGCATGAGACAATATAAATAGTGTCAAGTGAAGAACTTGACACTTTCATCAGCAGGTCACCAAACCTACTTATTATGCAATTAATTATAGGTATAAACGTCTACTTTGTCAATATTTTCTAACTTATTCCCCTCCTCTGTTGTTCACCACCAACAGTAATATTTTCTTTAATTGCCGCGATTTCATCTACCGTAATAGCCCTTTCAAAACTGCGAAATCCCGCTAGCTTAAATCCGTGTTTTGTTGCTAATTTTTCTATGGTTTCAACCTGCTTAACCGTCAAGTCTCTTCCGAGAGTAAAGTTTTCATACCGACCTTCTAATGATAAAATCATGGTTTCTGCCATGCAGGCGTAAGCTGTACCTTCTGGAAAACCAAAATTAAGTCCAAAATTAACGTCACCCGGCACCTCGACAACGCCACCCTCTATAACCAATATATCATTACGCATTTCAGCTACTCGCCGGGATACATTACGTGGTCTAGCTACATCACACACGATAGCCCCTGACTTTAAATCTTCAGGTTCAATAATACTATCTACCGCACTGGTGACAGCAATAATGATATCTGCCGTTTTCAATGCAGATTTAGTATTTGCAGTTACTTTAACAGCTAAACCTGTTTTGCGCAAAATTTGTTCAGCAAGTTTTTCCAATTTTTCTTCATTGCGCGCTGCTAAGGTTAGATATCGTACTTCTTTCGCCAGGATCTGAGCGCAAGCAGCACCAATAGAACCTGTAGCACCTAGCACCAGTACATTTGCCCTTTGAAAATCAATTCCCATTATTTTAGCCGCTTGTCTAGCACCTTCGAGAGCAGTTGCAACCGTATAGCTATTACCCGTTGTTACTGCGATATTCAAATTTTTCGCAATGGTAATGCCAGCATCGCCTACAATGGAAGTAAATGCCCCGAGACCTACGATTTTGGCCCCTAGTTTTTCAGCAACTTTACCTGCTTTAATAATTTTTTGTACCACATATTGTTCCGGCATCTCAAGCATTTGCCTTGATGTTAAAGGGCAAGTAACAAACCAGCCCTCCCCCTCAGATAAATTTGATTGTATACCAGTAATATGGGAAGTTTTAAAAGGGGGGATATATTTTAGAACCCCTTCTACCAGACCATCTGACCAATTTTTAGTAAATGGAAATTTCCGGCTAACATCTCTAGCAATGAGCGGATGTAAAATGAAGGCAAACTTTTCCACACAAATGCTCCCCTTTCACTAAGACAGCCGCTTAATACGCGGCATAATATTTATTTGATCCAAAATATGTCCATAATCTAACACTGTTAATTCTTCTGGCCTCTTACCAAGCAACGTAATTAACACACCCTCCAATACATTGGTGCCAAGTGAACGACCGCCAATTTCCGGGGTTGTGGTAATTAAGGTTGCGACACCCCGTTCTTGTAAGATTTTTTCATCTTCCAAGGTAACAGTATTTGTTATTATTACTTTTCCATCTAATCGAGCCGGCATATATCTACGGATAAAATGAAAATCGCCAGCTATAATCTCAGCTTCATTAAAATATCGGCTAAAACGCGGTTTCGTTTCCCTCTGACTATCACCTGTAGGATAAAACAGACGAATAGGCAACTTCGTTATAATCGGGGCAATGACTTTTGCCAACATTGCTAATTTATCTAAACTACGAATGGGAATGGGCAGACCAAGCCCAAATAATAAATCACCAAATACAATGTTACTGCCAGCCGCCACTAATTCTTCAGCCAGCCCAAAACGATCAACGGCGCAAACTAGTAAAATAGACTTATCTTTAAAGGTTATTCCTTCATGTTCCATTAAATGCCGTACAACTTTTCGCTCTAGTGTATTTTTTACACCGCTACCATCAACAATCGGTGTTAGTTTTGCTGTTGCTGCAATTTCTGCTGACTCTTTAAATATGTAACGTTTATTACCGGCATATACATATAAGTCCGTTCCACCTAAACCAAAAGCATCTACTTTTCCATCAAGTTCACGAATAAGCTCTATGGCTTTTTTCTTATCACCATCGGTACCAATCCGTTCAATGGAAAACTCTTGCCCCGCAAAATTCGTCTTTGCCTGGTGATTACGTTTTGACGAGCCCAAACTTATACTAACAACACGTTTCACTTCTTGGGATACCCCCTAGCTATACAACTGACGTATAATAGCCCTTATGCTTTCCGGATCTACATATTTATCCTCAGCAATGGGCGATGCGCCAATCTGTACTCCAATCACTTCTTTATCTAAGAGTGTTTCCATTAGTTTTATTCGCATATTCGAACCTAAGATGATAACAGTGTCATAGTGACGGAGGGTAGCAATGATTTCCATAATAGTGTTAAAGAAATCCACACCTGTCTTTTTTTGTACAAAGTCCCATCGTTCCTGTTCCGACATGAGGAGTGAATAATCAATGCCCTCTTCTTTCGCCATCAACCGTAAATCTTCACAGTTTTTAATTGGAAAACCAACTAAGGCGACTCGTCCACCTTTTCGAACTTCCCCCACTGTCTCTAGTTTGGAAATGACCGTCCGATCTACACAAACTCGATTTGCCACTTCTTGCTGAGATAAACCTTGACTGCGCAAATCTAGCATTTCATCGATTATTTGATGAATTTTTTGTCGGTTGATGATTTTTTCACCAATCCGTAATAACATTGGTCATCCTCTCCGTTAATCTCTAATATTTTTTACATAAAATTGTTTTACCTTACCATAGTATATGTGCACAACCCTGTGCACATGCATATTTTAGCACTTTTTTTTCATTTTTACAAATATAATACAAAAATCACCCGTGCCACCTTTACCAACTCGCAATATTTATTTGAATTCATCTAAAACACTGATAAAATCTGCCTTAGTGACAGCTTGATTAAATTTAAGGCGCAGTTCTGCCGAATGATGAAGGCCTTTCGTATACCATGCCCCGTGTCGACGCATTTCTCGAATCCCTAAATACTCGCCTTTATACTCAATGAGCATATCTAAATGTCTAAGCATTACTGCTAACCGTTCCTCTACTGTTGGCGGACGTAAAATTTTACCACTTGCTAAGTATTGGGAAATTTGACGGAAAATCCAGGGATTGCCTTGTGCTCCCCGGCCAATCATTAGACCATCACAGCCAGTCTCACTGAGCATCTTTTCGGCATCATAAGGAGTACGAATATCACCATTACCAATGACAGGGATACCTACACTTTCCTTAACCTGGCGTATAATCTCCCAATCCGCTTCACCAGAATAAAACTGTTCTCTGGTACGCCCATGTACAGCAATCGCTGCAATCCCAGCTCTTTCTGCTAGTTTCGCCATTTCCACCGCATTAATCGATGCATTACTCCAACCTTTACGAATTTTCACAGTGACCGGAACCTGCACTGCCTCTACCACGCTAACCATGATACGATACGCTAAGTCTGGCTGACACATCAAGGCCGATCCACTGCCATTTTTAATAATTTTAGGCGTTGGGCATCCCATATTTATATCAATAATATCCGTTCCCGCTTGTTCAACGAACTGGGCAGCCTTCGCCATACTACTCGGCTCTGATCCAAAGATTTGCATGGCTACCGGTCTTTCCCTCTCGTCTATCTGCAGCATATCTAGGGTATGACAATTTTTATATAATAAACCTTTGTCACTAACCATTTCCGAGTATACTAACCCGCATTCCATTTCTTTGGCCAGCAGCCGAAAAGGCAAATCTGTCACACCGGCCATAGGGGCTAGAATAACCGGGTTTACCAATTTTATGCTACCAATCTGCATACGCATTCTCCTTGATACTATCCTTATTGCATGAATTGCAAATTGGTACTTCGTGCTTACCCCTCAGTTAACAACCAAGTATGGCGCAAACACTAAGTACCAATCTCACCAACCCTTTTTAAACATTAAGCTGATATATAATCTGCAGACCTTCCAAGGTCAGGAAATGTTCTACAGCATTAATTGTACTTGATTCGGCAGCAATTAGATTTGCCAACCCGCCTGTTGCGACAACAAAAGCATCTTGGCCTATTTCTTCTTTCATGCGGCTTACAATTCCATCAACTTGTCCAACAAAACCATAAATAATGCCCGACTGCATACTTGTGACCGTATTACGGCATATTACCGTCTTAGGTTTTACGAGTTCAATGCGCGGCAATTTCGCCGCCCGCTGAAACAAAGCTTCTGTCGAGATACCAATACCAGGAGCAATGGCCCCACCTAGATAATCGCCATTTTCTCCAATTACACAAAAGGTGGTGGCTGTACCAAAATCTACAATAATAAGCGGTCCACCATACTTATGATGTGCAGCTACGGCATTAACAATACGGTCCGCACCTACTTCACGTGGATTTTCATATTTTATAAAAATTCCTGTCTTGATGCCAGGACCTACTACTAAGGGTTCTACATTAAAATAACGTTGGCACATTTTAACTAACGGAACAACAAGAGGAGGTACTACAGAAGAAATAATTACGGCCTCAATATCTTTAATGCTAAGCCCACCATAAGCGAAAAGATTATTAATCAGCATTCCATACTCATCACCTGTTTTTTGCCGATCGGTAGAGATACGCCAATGCTGCAATAAATCCTTGCCATCATAAGCCCCCAGCACTATATTGGTATTTCCTATATCAAATACTAACAGCATGAAAATTAGCCTCCAGTTACATATTTTACGAAATCAGAAAGCACGTCGCTTGCTGAGCAAAGCAAGAGGATCGAACATTTTATTCATGTAGAAATGCCTCTTAAAAACCATCCATCACAGTATATAAATTGGAAGCCTTCCTGTCAACCATTTATACTGTAGGACGAATTGATACATCACCAGCTAAAACCCTTTCTACGCCCCCACTTGTCTCGACTAATAATGCACCATCATTATCAATATCAATTGCCACACCGCTAAAATTCCTGCCTCCGCCAATTACATTTACCTGTTGTCCTAGCGTCACTGATAAATCACGCCATTCCTGTAGCATGGCAGAAAAACCATCTTGCAAGACTTGTTCATACCCTTGTTCTAATTCCACCAGCACAGCATTTAACAATGCTAAGCGCGACACTTGTTGCCCCGTAATCATGGATAAGGAAGTGGCAATCGCTCTTAATTCTATGGGAAATTCCTGTTCGTCGATATTTACGTTAATGCCCATACCAATCACAATATGATTGATAGCATCAAATTCCGCATTCATTTCTGTCAAAATGCCAACTAGCTTTTTATTTTTATATAAAATATCATTCGGCCATTTAATGCCGCACTCCACTTCTGTAACACTACGAATCGCCTTTGTCACTGCTACTGCCGCTAACAAGGTACACTTTGGTGCATCATAAGGATTAAACGGAGGGCGTAGCACTACAGAAAGCCAAATTCCTTTACTCTCAGGGGAAAACCACCCTCTAGACAACCTCCCTCTACCATCATGCTGGTATTCTGACAATACAATTGATCCTTCAGGACAACCTAAATTAGCTTGCTTCTTACCTTCATTATTTGTGGAATCCAGCTCAGAAAAATAATAGATTTCTCCCCTACCTAATGTCTTAGTTTGCAAGCCATTACGAATTTCGTAAGGTAATAGTAAATCCGGCCTATTAGGCATGCGATAACCCCGCCGGGGATGGGCTTCAATTTCATAGCCAGCTTGCTTAAGAGTTTGCATATGTTTCCAAATAGCCGTTCGAGAAACTGCTAGTCGTCTGCTAATTTCTTCCCCCGACAAATATTCGTCAGGGCATTCTCGTAATATTTCTAAAATTCTTGTTCGCATCCACGTTCCTCCTAGAGTACTTATTACTCCATAATAATAGGCTAATTATATTGCTGTCAACTTAACAACCTTTTCTTTCTTAAAAGGCAAAAAAGCTAACCTGGCATTATGCCGAAAGTTAACTCTTTACATCTAACAAGCCTACTTATATTCTCGAATGACTTTCGCCAATCTTGTAATACCTTCCACGATTCTTTCTTCCGACATATTGGAATAATTCAGACGTAAAGTATTCTCTATCCCACCATTAGGGAAAAAAGTATCTCCTGGAACAAAAGCTACATTTTGCTTTAGGCATTCCATTAATAATTTTTCTGCCTTAATATGAATCGGCAATTCCACCCAGAGAAAAAGTCCGCCCTTAGGACGAGTAAATTTTACATCTTTAGGAAATTCTTTTTCCATAGCTTCGATCATAACATCTCGGCGTTTCTTATATACTTTTCTAATTTTTTCAACATTCTCATCTAAATCATATAACTCCATATATTTAGAAATTTCTCGTTGATTAATAGAAGAAGTATGTAAATCTGTTCCTTGTTTTACAAGAGTGTATTTTTCCAAAAACCTTTTTTCCGCAACAATCCACCCTACCCGCAAACCAGGGCAAAAGATTTTAGAAAAAGTACTAAAGAATATTATTAATCCTTTTGTATCGAGTTTTTTTAGCGCTGGGAGCATTTCTCCTTCAAAACGCAATTCACCATAAGGATTATCTTCAATCACTGGTATTTCATAGATATTTATTAACTCCATGAACTTTTCCCGTCGCTCTAAAGACCAACTGCGGCCCGTAGGATTTTGAAAATCAGGAATGACATAAATTAGCTTAACCTTAGGTGTATTCTTTAGGATTTTTTCTAACTCCTCAATAATCATACCATCATCATCCGTAGGCACTGCAATAAATCTTGGATTATAAGCTTTAAAAGCACTTATGGCAGCTAGGTAAGTTGGACTTTCGCATAATACTACATCCTCTTCATCAATAAACAGTTTCCCAGAAAGGTCCAATCCTTGTTGCGATCCGCTGATGATTTGTATATTTTCAGGCGTAACATCCATATCAAACTTCTGATTCATCCTAAGAGCAATTTGTTTCCGCAAGGGCATAAAGCCTTCGGTAGTCGAATATTGTAACGCTTCGGCTCCAGCTTCTTCTAACACCGTAACAGCAACCTTTTTCATTTCTTCCACCGGAAAAAGTTCCGGTGCAGGCAATCCCCCAGCAAAGGAAATAATTTCTGGATTGACGGTTATTTTTAATATCTCCCGTATAGCAGAGACCTTAAGGTGCTCCATTCTTTTTGCAAACATACTACTACGCCTCCTAGCAATTATTTTTACCGCAATAACTCTTTTATGAACATATTTATTTTCCCCTTAGGAATTAAACCTATGTATTTATTCACCTTTTCACCATTAAATCCTGCCATTTTATACTATTTTTCTCATTTTCTTATACTCCTAGCCACCGCAAGGATACCATAACTGCCAAGCCCAAACTCATGCTTACTATGATATTACGAAAAAGATACGTAGCCATTACTGCTACCATTCCCGCTAATAAATAATGATTTTCTATGGAAATATCCAAATGTCCTTTAGGGAGAAGCAACGCTGGTATAATCAAGGCGGTTAAGATACCAGTCGGGACATGCTTCATCCAGCGTTCAAACCAAAGAGGTACACCGGTTTTGCGGAATATAGCCACAGGAGTAAATCTGGTAAGAAAAGTAACGGTTGCCATACCCATAATAATTAAAAATATTTCAGTTCGCATGCTGTCCTTCCCCTTCCAATAAACCACCCACTACCGTCGCAGATAAGCACGCCAAAATAATATACCATTTCCCTGGCAAATATAAGGTTCCCACAATAGCAACCACGGCTGCTACAGCGCATACCGTCACTGCCGTCGAATTAATAAGTCGTGGTATTAACATGGCCAAAAAAATCGCCGGCATGGCAAAATCCAGCCCCCAGGCTAAAGGATCTGTAATGTAGCCACTTAATAGTACTCCCACTGCCGTCGACAAAATCCAAACACTATAAAAAGCTGTATTCGCGCCTAATTGGTAATTCGCACTATAGCCCTTTTTATGAATGCGATCAATAGTAATGGCGTAAGTCTCATCAACCATCCCAAAACTCAGTAGCGCCTGCAAAGAAATCGGCAATCTCATAATATAAGGCGCCAAGGATGCTCCCATCAAAAGATGGCGTATATTAATCAGCAGCGTAGTAAAGACAATTAAACTCCACCCATTTACCCCAGCACCTAGCATAGTAATTGCTACAAACTGAGATGCTCCTGCAAATACACAAGTAGACATTAGTAAGACTTCCCCTGCCGTTAGTCCAGCAGTAAGGCCCATAATTCCACAAGTAATACCAAAGGGAACCACACCAATGGTAAGGGGAACACTATCCCATACCCCTACCCAAAATTCAGAAGTAATTGGAATGCGTTGAAAAATCCTTTGCAACCTTTCCATTTCTAGCATTCTCCTTTCCTTACAATTTTTATTATTTTACCAAGCAGGAAAAACATTGTAAATATCCAATTAATCATTTATATATATTAATTGGATACTTTGGAGGTTTTTAAGATAATGGATATATCCAAATGCTTTTCTCAAGGAGAGCTAGATCATAGTGTACCTCAACCGCTGTATTTACAAATCCAAGAGATTTTAACCCGTAAAATTTTAGATCAGACCTTACCCCCTGGCAGCAAACTACCTCCTGAACGAGAATTGGCTACCCTATTTGGCGTTAGCCGCACTACGGCAATCAACGCCTACCGGCAATTAGAGCAGCACGGCCTCATCCAGACAAAGGTTGGCAGCGGCACGTATGTTTCTGAAATTCAGCCATTGTCAACTAGCACCCTACCCGCCATGCCATGGAATCAATTATTCGCACCTTATCCTCAAAGTTCAGTCTCATCGATTTTACGAGAGCTAGTGTCTGCCCCCATCTCCGAGGAAGACATTTCACTAGCCGCCGGTATGCCCGCCCCTGTTCTTTATCCCTTTGCTGTTTTTTCTGAGCTTTTTCATAAATACAGCCCCACAATGGACCGTGTCGATTTAGGGCATATTTCTACAGAAGGTTACGCACCATTACGTCATTCCCTTGCTAGTATGCACCAGCAACAAGGTGCACCTGATCTTACGGCCGATAATATTTTAATTTTATCCGGCTCACAACAAGGAATTTATCTCATCAGCAAAATCTTTTTACAGCCAGGAGATTGCGTCATTATCGAATCGCCTTCTTACATAGGTGCTATTCAAGTCTTTCATAAGGCCGGAGTGCGAATCCTTACCTTACCCGCTAGTTCATCCTTACCGCTACAACAGCTTGAAGATTATTTAATTCGCTATCGACCAGAATTATTTTACACCATTCCCACTTTTCAAAATCCCAATGGACGAGTGTTAACTTTGAAAGAACGCCAAGACTTACTTACACTTGCTGCTCGCCATCAATTAATCATTGTCGAGGATGACCCTTACAGTGAACTATACTATAACGATCCTCCACCGCCATCTCTTAAAACCTTAGACCAGCATGATGGAGTCATTTACCTTGGAACCTTCTCCAAAACAATTTTCCCTGGTTTGCGTACAGGCTGGATGGCAGCTGCACCAGCCGTTATTAACCGCATTGCTTTAGAAAAACAATATGTTGATTTACATTCGTCGAACCTTTCCCAATGGCTATTACATCTTTTTTTAAGAGAAGGCGCTTTAGAGGAGCACCTGCGCAAGGTTCGCAAGGAATATAAAAAACGCCGTGATACGGCAGCCCACAGCCTCAAGCGTTATTGTGGCGAAAACCTTAGTTTTTCTCTGCCAACTGGTGGTTTTTATTTATGGTGCAACATTCAATCTCAAGTCTCCTCTTCCATCTTATTACACGAAGCAAGCAAAAACGGCGTATCCTTTGTCCCCGGAGAAGCCTTTTATGCCGAACAGCCAACTACCAAAGAACTTCGCTTATGCTTTTCAACCCACTCTGAAGAAAAATTACAAGAAGGCATCAAACGATTAGGCAAAACTTTTTCTGTTTTAGAGCAAAACCACTTGAAAGCCATTGAAAAAAAACCACTTACCCGCCCTATGATATAGTTCTGCACTATAGAAAAAGAGACTTAGCTAAAAAGCCAAGTCTCTTTTTCTATAGCACCGATTCTACCGTGCCAATAATATCACCACGATGATTTTTTAATATATGAGGAAAAGCCTCTAACAACATTTGATATTCTTCTCTTGATAGTAAGTCTAGTTTTTTCAATATTGCAATCCCTGCAGGAGCCACCGCTCGATAACCACCATCGTCAATTTTATAGGTTATACCTAGTCCTTCTGGCACCGATGCTAAACAATACACTGCTTCTGAGCCAATTTTAGCTAAAATACGACCTTTTGTAATATTCATTAGCACCGTATCAAAACGTTTACTGCCCGCCACAACATGAGGATGGGCAAGCATAGCATCACGAATCCTACGAACTACCCCTTCTCGTTCTCCCCACGCTCCCTCTTCCGGCTTTCCTAGACGAGCATAGGCCCAAGACATATTATATAGGGGCAAATAAAATACAGGTACACCGCAACCATCAATGCCCCTATCTACGTCTGCTTTTTGCAGATTAACACTTTCAGCCACGGCCTGATGCATTAATTCTTGTACTGGATGTTCAAGACCAGTATAGCCTTCAATGGCCACTTTAAGCATTTGAGCCAATGCCAGCATTCCGCTGTGCTTACCAGAACAAGCATTATGCACCGCCTGATAAGGCAATTGCTTCACCATTAATTCTTTAGCAACCTTACTGCTCATCGGTTTAGCAGCTCCACAAGCTAAAGCTTCAATAGTTAGACCAATTTTCCCCAAAACACTATGCGCTAAATCCACATGCTGAGTTTCACCACTGTGAGAAGATACCATAAAGGCAACTTCTTCACTTGTTAACCCAAATAATTCTATACCACCTCGTTCAACAAAAGGCATCACCTGAAAAGGCTTTGCTGCCGATCGCCAAAACATAGGCCTCTTACCATTACCAAATTCCCATACACTTTTTCCGTACACATCCACTACGGCAACGTCAGCACGATGCGTACTTTCCACTTTCCCCGCTCGAGTATAATGTAATAATTCCTCGCTCATATAAGCACCTCCATTCATAACTATATTATATAAGATAAGACAACCAACAGCAATTACTAACATAGAAAACTTTGCCTCAGCCAAGCCTTAGTTGCCCTTGCTTGGAATCGGAAAGTGTTATACTTTCTGATTCCAAGCAAAAAGGGCAGGTATACACACCTGCCCCTTCCCTTAAACCCTTGAACAATATACTACTTTAGGTCCTGCTTGACTCTCGGCATTAGAATCTTCATTTTTCGTTAGAACGATTCCTTCTGTCGTTTTTTTCTCAGAAATATGACCATGGGCTAATAATTCTTCTAGTTCTCCACCTTCAAGCGTCTCTCTCTCAATAAGAGAATTTGCAATCAAATGAAGTTTATCAATATTTTCATTGAGCATTGTTTCTGTTTGTACATAAGCACCATCAATTAAACGTCGTACTTCTTTATCAATAGCTGACGCTACTTCTTCACCGTAATTACGGTCACGAGAAATATCCCTACCTAAGAATACCTGTTGTTCTTGACGATGACCAAAGGTAATCGGACCTAATTTTTCACTCATACCATATTCTGTAACCATCTTACGAGCAAGACCCGTAACACGTTCCAAATCATTTTGAGCACCCGTGCTTATTTCCTTCAGCACCACCGCTTCCGCCACGCGACCGCCAAGCAGCACACAAAGCTGTTCTGACAATTCTGTACGTGTAGCATAATACCGATCTTCCTTCGGTAGCATCAAGGTGTAACCACCAGCCCGCCCCCGAGGAATAATTGATACTTTATGCACTGGATCTGTATTGTCAAGAAGCATTCCTACCAAAGCATGACCAGCCTCGTGATAAGCCGTTAGCTTTTTCTCTCGATCGCTAATCACTTTGCTTTTACGCTCTGGCCCAGCAACAACTCGTTCTACTGATTCTTCCATTTCTGGCATATCAATCCGCTTCTTATTACGTCTAGCCGTCAGCAAAGCTGCTTCGTTAACTAAATTACTTAAATCAGCTCCTGTAAATCCCGGTGTGCGACGCGCTAATACCTCAAGGCTGACCTCATTCGAGACTGGTTTACCTTTGGTATGAACTTTCAAAATTTCTAAGCGGCCTTTTACGTCGGGCTTATCAACAACAATCTGTCTATCGAAACGTCCTGGACGCAATAGTGCCGGATCAAGAATATCTGGACGATTAGTAGCGGCAATAATAATAATACCTTCATTAACGCCAAAGCCATCCATCTCTACCAACAGTTGATTCAAAGTCTGTTCACGCTCATCATGACCACCACCGAGACCAGCGCCCCGCTGGCGTCCTACAGCGTCAATCTCATCAATAAACACAATACAAGGAGCACTTTTCTTGGCTTGTTCAAACAAGTCACGCACCCTAGATGCGCCAACGCCCACAAACATTTCCACAAAGTCTGAACCACTAATACTAAAGAAAGGTACTCCAGACTCGCCAGCAACTGCCCGAGCCAACAGGGTTTTACCTGTACCTGGAGGTCCAAATAATAATACACCTTTAGGAATACGAGCACCTACATCATTGAATTTTTTAGGGCTCTTAAGAAACTCAACGACTTCTTCGAGTTCTTGTTTGGATTCTTCAGCCCCAGCCATATCCGCAAAGGTCACTTTTACCTTATCATCGCTATGGAGTTTTGCGCGGCTTTTGCCAAAAGACATCACCTTATTGCCGCCGCCTTGGGTCTGCTGCATGATAAAAAACCATACTCCTATTAAGAGTAATATTGGTAAAATTGACGAAAAGACAGTTGTCCACCAAGGCTGTTGCGGCGGTTGTTCCGCTTTGATTTCTACGTTCTTTTCCCGCAAGGTATTAATAAGCGTAGGATCATTTGGCGTAACCGTAGTGAATTCTGTTCCATCCGTAAGTTTACCACGAATATTATCGTCGACTATCGTTACGCTTTGAACCTTTTGTTCCTCAATTTGTTTTAAAAATTGAGTATAGCTAATGTCTTGTTTATTAGCCGTGCGTGAGGAATAATAGTCAATTATTGATATCGCTATAATGATAATTAACAAATAAAAACTTACATTTCGAAAAAACTTATTCAAAGTAGCCCTCCTCTCACTGAAGCACAAATAGCTATACCTTGTAGCAAAAAAACTTTTTTTTCATGCTTTAGGCATCGTAATAACCTTTGGACTCCACAGGAAAATATTATACCATCAAACCTACAATTTAACAATAAAACTTAGCTATAAAATTAGTCTTGATATACCTCAGGTTTCAAAATACCAATGAAGGGTAAATTACGATACTTTTCTGCATAATCAAGGCCATATCCCACTACAAAATAATCGGGTACATCAAAACCATTATAATCAATCGTTACCTTCACCTTCCGGCGCTCCGGTTTGTTGAGAAGGGTACACAACTTAATGCTAGCTGGTTTCCTGGATTTTAGGTTATCAAGGAGATAATTTAGCGTCAACCCAGAATCAATAATATCTTCTACCACTAGTATGTGCTTACCTTCTATATTTTCATCAAGATCTTTCATTATCCTTACCACACCACTAGAATTCATGGCGGCACCATAACTAGAAACCGCCATAAAATCAATGGCAACAGGCACTTTGATGGTTCTCGCTAAATCGGCCATAAATATGACGGCGCCTCGCAATACCCCAATCATTAAAATTTCTTTCCCAGCATAGTCCTCTGTAATTTTTGCTCCAATTTCTGCAATGCGACTGGACAAATCCTCCGCACTCAATAAAACTCTTTCTACATCATTAATCACTAAACTTCCTCCTACTTTATTATATATAATATGCAAAATATAATTCAACCAAATGAGTTTTTATTATTATTTTCTGCATTTATACAATTTTTATTGTTAAGATTTTTTCCGTTTGGGAAGTCATCTTGCTACCTTCTGCCTGGCGATAACCTCCTACCCAAATAATACCCTTACTATCACAAATAATCGGCGTAGAGTCCCGAGCTTCACGGGGAACTTTTGCGTCAATAAAAAAATCTTTTAGTTTTTTATTGCCATGAAAGCCGGAAGGCTGAAATTTATCACCGTCAAGACGACGGCGCACAAAGATAGGCGGCGATAAAGTAGACCAATCAAACACTCCAACATTAGCCTGATGAGCATGGTCAATTGCATCTGTAATTTCAGTACTGATCCTTATTCCAAGCTCAGGAATAGTAGTATCACCAGGAATTTCTAATTTTTGACCTGAATATTCTTTTTTAGTTGGTGGGATTATTTCATTCCCACCTAGATACATGCCATCATAACTTTTATAAGCCACGAGTCCTGCAGGCAACTGAATCATACTGCCTACCCGTCCACTTGATAGCAATTCTAATAAGGTTTCGACATGATAAAAGTTAATTCCTTGCAAAGAGCCCTGTTTTTTTTCAATGGCTAGCCGAATAATTTCACGTTTGACAGCACTATGTATTGGCGCCATTTTTTTTGCCTCAATAAACAGTTTTCCCTGCTGGCAAGTAGCTACCTCGGACCACAACTCTTTTGCTGTCTTTTGGATAAAATCATGTTCCTCCCCCACGATAGCAGCGGTACGACAAAGAGCATCCTTAATAGCAACATTATACTGTTTTTCTAGTTCTGGTAAAAGAGAAATTCGAATACGATTACGTAAATAATCTGTTTTAAGGTTAGAACTATCAAATTGAGGCTGTAAATTGTAGCACCTACAATATTCAATCACTTCTGCCTTACTTACTACTAACAACGGACGAATAATATTATCACTACTAGGCTGCATCCCCCTAATCCCTGCACTTCCAGAGCCTCGCAGGAGATGAAGTAAAACCGTTTCTGCTTGATCATCCATATGATGGCCTGTCGCTATTTTAGCACCGCCAAGTTCCCTTGCAATACTGCGTAAATATTCATACCGAAGCTGACGTGCGGCATCTTGCGTGGACAATCCTGTTTCTTTTATAAACTTTGGTACATCGATCGCCCTATGATAACAGACAATATGGTGACGCTTACAAAAGTCCACCACAAAAGCAGCCTCACTAGCGGATTCAGCACCACGAAACATATGATCAACATGGGCCGCAAATATCTTAATATTATATTCTAAACGAAAGGTCTCAAACATATGCAATAAAGCTAAGGAATCAGGCCCGCCAGAGCAAGCTACTAGGATTTTTTCATTTTCAATCAGTAATTTATGCTTACTAATCCACCTTTTAACTTTTGTCAACATATTAGCAATTACTCTCCGTCTTCTTATTTACAGCCAAGCGAAATATAGTAGCACTCACGAAAATACCAAATGCAATGGCCCCACCCGTTAATAGAGTCTGCATCCCCATAGCTACACCGCTAGCATATTGCCCTTTGACCATATGGAGCATGGTAATATAAGCATCTCCGCCAGGTACTAAAGGAATAAAACCCGGAATAATAAAAATAGTCGCTGGGGTTTTTAGCACTCTAGATAAGCATTCCGCCATAATCCCTACGGCTATACTAGCAATAAAATCAGCCAATACCACTGTACCGCCAGCTAACATAGTATAATACATAATCAACCACGCTACCACTCCTACTAAACTAGCATACACCAATAAGTTGCGTGGAATACGATACAATACCCCAATCGATGCCGAAACTAAAAATACGGCTATCAGCTTTAGCCCTAGCATACCGTCCATCACCTCACCATACATTTAAAGACAATACAATTACCACTCCCATTGTTACCGCTACCGAAGTTAAAACCGCTTCTAGGCCACGGGATAATCCACTTAATAAATCTCCTGCAATCACATCACGTATGGCATTGGTAATGGCCACCCCCGGAACCAAGGGCATAATTCCGCCAATAATAACCGGATTCGAACCTAAATGTGGCCACAACAGATGTAATATACCGCCACAAAAACTCACTACCATACCACCTAGAAATTCAAACACAAAGGGTGGACCATTTAATCGCGATACAACATGAGCAATATAACGTACCAACAGAGCGGCTATAAAGGCCGCTACTATTTCAAAAAAAAGTCCATTTTGCAATATGGCTGTACCGCCGCCAATAACTCCCGATGCCAGCATGGATGGCAATAATGAAAAACCTGTCCGTTCGCGGCTAATATGGTGCAGCCTAGTATTGGCATCCTGATATTCAATACGCCCATCTACTAATCCTCTAGACAATTCATTGACTTTGGCAATACGATCAAGGTTGATAGTGCGATCTTTTACACGTCTCATAACCGTTAGAGAACGTCCGGCTGGTTCTGTTACCGTCAAGAACACCCCTGTAGGAATAACAAAGCTTTCTACTTTAAGGGCACCACAGGCCTTGGCCATGTGATCCATTGTTTCTTCCACACGGTAGGTTTCTGCACCATTTTTCAGCATAATCTCACCAGCTAGCCCACTTAGTGCTACGATTTCCTCTAATAAGATACTCAATCGCTCACCGCCTATGCTCTTTTTTCCCTTTTATTCTCTTGTCACATTACCTTTTCCTGCAATGTCTTAAGGAATAGATAAAAGTAATAGGGTTTGTCCGACAACAAACCCTATTACTTTTATTTTAATGCCCACTCTCCACAATTTTCCCAATTATTACGGTCATATCATCTAGAACTTGATCACCCGACATTTTTTTTGCTTGCATTAAAATCCTACTAGCCAATACCTGAGGATCTCCATTACCAGTCTGCCTCAGGAAATTGGCTAACCAATTCCCTTTATCTAACTTACTTTGCGGTACATCAATAATACCATCACTAACCATTACAATAAAATCACCAGCAACTGCAAAAGCTTTTATTGGTTGAATTTCAATTTGCTCTAGAATACCAACGGGCAAAGATGTAGATGTAACGGTTGCCACTTCACCAACCCGTTTAATAAAGCTAGGCGCAGAACCGATTTTTAAAAACTCTATTTCTCCTGAATAAGTATCAATAATTCCAATATCAATTGTCACAAAGGATTCTTCTGGCGAACGAAGTAGTAACATAGAGTTTACCGTCTTTACCGCTACATCCGTATCAAAGCCCGCAACTAATAGTTTTTGCAAAAAATCAATTGCCGTTTTACTTTGCTGCTGGGCTTGACTGCCAATACCCATACCGTCGCTCAGCACTAATGCGATCCTACCTTTGTTTAGCTCCATCACAGCATGACTATCTCCGCATACTTCTTGCCCATCTTTGGCGCAGCTTGCTATTCCTATCTCAATATGAAACCGTTTCACTGTTTCCATTGTTAATTTACATTTTTGTTCCGCTCGTTTATTGCCACACTCTGCATGTAAGGTCATTTTTTCTTTCATTAAGCCGGATATCATAGGCAAAAGGGTATTGGCACATTCTCGGTTGCCATTACAGGGGGGCTTACTTATTTCAACTACACCTTTCTTCAAGGGGTCTGTCACCCGTACTGTCGTAAGTTGACAGCCAAGTTTCAAGGCTTTTTCCCGAAAGTTTGAAGCCAACTGATGTTCTGAGCAGTCTTCTTTGCCAATCTCATAAGCTAAACTACCAACAATACTACTGACAGCTTTCATCTGTTCCGTAATCATTTGCTTGTTATCGATAAGTTTTTTCTGCCATAACCCTAAGGTGTGATTGCGCTCGGTTACCAGATTAATAGTATTTAGCAAATCTTGCTGCCTAATACAGTTTTCCCTAAACACCTTAGGAATATTATGTTTTTCCAAAGTATTTGTTTTAACTTGTCCGACCATCTCTAAAATTCCATTATAGGTGCGATAAAAATCAGCCTCCCAACAATGAGATCGCTTCGTACAATCAAAACAAATTTGTTCCCCAACAGCAGTTAGCGTTTTCGCCAACTGATCATCATGAATCTTTACCACTGTATCTGTCGTAATTTTCCCAAATTCCTTCCCTAAATCTTTAAACACTTCAGCAATACTATTTATTTTATCCACTACTTCTTGCGTTTGCGGATTAAAAGCCTGGCTTACCTCCTCCTGCCGGCATGTAGCAGCTTGGCACATTGCTAAACTACTACTTGGCAGCAATAAAAACATTCCTCCCGCAATGATGCACTCTATTAGCGTTTTTCCTAGTTGTCCATCTTGTCCAAAATATAACGTAGTAATCGCGCTCCCCAAAAAAAATCCTACTATAACTGCCAATTTCTTAAAGCCTCGAAACACGCCAGCGAAGACACCAGCTAACGCATATAAAGAAACGGCCAAGGTTGCATTACCATCACTAATTCCCACAACTAAACCAATCACCACACCCATTACCCCACTGTGCCCAGCCCCACCCGTCAAAGCTACCACCATAATCAGTATGCTTCCAATTATGTTACGTATGCTATACTCTGCTATTCCTATATTACCGATTCCCGCCACTGCCATAGCTAGCAATATAACCACGCAGCTTAGGCGCTCACTCCTTAAGTTCTGCTCCAAAAACAGTACCTTACTATTTTTTAATAAAGGAATACAATAGGTAAAAATATAGGACATTAGCATACATATTCCAGCTTCAAATAATACCAATACAGTATTATACAAGGTAGATTCCTTACATAGGCTAACAAGAAATCCAATACATAAAACGCAAACAAACGCAAATATGGGCATTATTACTATATTTTTACGTACATGCGAAAGCTTGTCTGCCCACAAATAGTATAGACCTATAGTAGAAGCATAAATAGCCAGTTCATAATAGTATCCACTTGAAAACACTCCGCTCATAGCCCAGAATCCAACAATAGGGGCTTTTTTACGATCAACTTGTACTACAGCCGCAAAAAAAGCTAATCCTGCCGGAGCAAATTCCCCCATCACCAGCAATCGCCCTAGTAAAAAAGCCAACATACTAAATAGTGCATTTTCACCCCATACTAGCGACAAGAATACAGCGTAGCCCTTCTGCAGCATCTCCCTAATAGGCAGCTTTCGTAAACTTCTGTTCTTCTTACTAATTGGTGGTTGGGAACTTAACATTTCAGCGGGCATTGCAACAACCGTCACCTTTGGCATAATCATGCACCTCTACTTATATAATATTAAGATACAGTCTAATCACCTTATGAGAGGTAAAAACACCGCTTTATAATTTTACATAAATTGGCAATCTTTTTTTGTCTAAATAGGTTTATAGCAATAAAAAAAATAACGACATCTTCTACAATAAAATAACAAAAAGAGCATTCCTTGAGAGAATGCTCTTTTTGCAAAATTTCTTCTTATATCTCCATTTAAAAATAGGAATAGCTTGACAAAAGCCAAGCCATTCCTAACTATTTAACCTGGAGAACGAGCAGCGCCACGCCCGCCACGTTTGGATTCTGTATTGCGTTTCAAATCGCCAAGACGTTCATCACTATCTTTTAGAAATTTAGTCAATTTATCCTCAAAGGATGGTGCATTTACTTTGCCAAAACGTCGATTATCGTTGATCGGTGCTCTCCTTGGCATCGGACTAGGAGCAGGACTCGGAATAGGACTTGGAATTGGACTTGGCGGTTGAAGTTGTTTAATAGACAACCCGATTTTCCCGCGTTCATCAATTGATAAGACTTTAACCTTTACATTATCTTGTTCTTTAAGAAAATCCTTCACATCACGAACATATACATCTGCAACTTCCGAGATATGAATGAGACCTACCTTTCCTCCAGGCAGTTCTACAAATGCCCCAAAATTTGTAATACCTGTCACAACGCCCTCAACCACACTGCCAACTTCAATGGACATGCTAATCAAACTTCCCCCTTAAAAAACTATGTTTTTCAACCATATTATACCCTTGCCACCGAAAAGGTGTCAAGGAAAGGCACCACAAATTATTTTTTATCTCTTATCATATAAGGAAATTCACCTGGTTTTACCAGACCCAATTCCTCGCGCGCTAGTTTTTCTACATATTTTCGATCATGTAATGCTGCACGTTCTTCCTTCAAGGCAGTATTCATTTGCTGCGATTGTGCAAGTTGCACACGAACAGAGTCAGCCTCATTATTAATTGCGTTTAATTGACTTTGCTGACCAACGCATAAATAGATAAAATAAAGGCTAAGTACAATTGCTATGAGGTTAAACCATTTAATACGATATTTATAAGTACCTTGCATGAATCACACCACCACAACGCTCTTTCGAAAGATATTTGTAGAAATTAATACCTATCGTTTATTCGCCAACTATATAATACATTCCTCTTTTTTTAAAAAAATACTTCATGATAACAATACCTTTTCATTCATCACTAGGTGGTTTGGGATAGAGGGCCTCATACCACCCCTTACACTTGCCACAAGCAAACAATATTGGCCAACTTATGAATCGGATACCATATGCCCCCGGTTTTAAAACAGCAGTAATAAAGATCCTTCTCAGCATCCCTGCAATCCTTATTATTAACCTGACAATTATATACAATAAACGAATTGCATGCCGACTGAGAAGGTTATAATATACGCCAAGACCACTTATTATGCCAATAAAAACGTAAAATCTCAATTCTCCCCAATTGCTTGCCAGCAAAGCAACAAATACAACGGTCGTAGCAATTAACCAATATAATAAATCCGTAAACCAAGTAATTACTTTAGTAAGGGCAAAAGCACCACGCATCACCCGATAACAATCAAATAACATTCCCAGCACCATACCTGTTACTACTGTAATTGCGAATGTAACAATCTGACTAGTAAGTTCCACTGCCTCACCTCCACAACCAAGAGGATTGGTATTTAAACAATCGCCATGCTGTCCACAACATAACTACTACCACCACGACCAAGCACCAACCAATTATTTTATGGGCTTTATCCCACTGTTTATTCAGGGAAGCAGTAGGATAATACATAGTGAGCCCTTTTCCTTCATACCAATATTGAATTATATGTTCCGTATAATGTATTGTTTCTTCATAAGGAGGCATCCCACCATAGCGGTCTACTGCCCCTGGACCTGCATTATAGGCAGCTAAGGCTAGTACCATATTACCATGGTACTTTTTTAATAACTGCCCAAGATAATGGATCCCGATTTGAATGTTAAGATCTACATTATAATAACATTCACTACTACATTCCCCTTTATGCCGAGCACTGCAAACCTTTATTTCATTATTGACCTGCCGCCAAGTAGCAGGCATAATTTGCATTACTCCATAAGCACCCGCTGACGATAAGGCTCGGTTTTGAAAGGAACTTTCTGCTTGAATGACGCTAGCAATAATCTTGGGGTTTATGCCTTCCTTACGGGCATAATAATTAATCTTCTCCCCATAAGGTACTCTTATATCAACATCCTCTAGATTGTAGGCACTTTGATTAAACGTCTCCCAAACTAAAGTATGATCTCGATTGGCCATATATCCAGTAAAGCCATAAGCTGCTAATTGTAACGAAAAAAAAACGAGGACAATGTGCCAGACTCCTAGCAACCTTGACCGCAAGCTATACAGCACTCCTTCCCGTTTCTTATTTTAAGAATCTTTCTAATAAGCCTTTTTTCCCATGACTAGCATCATCATAGGAAATGCTTTTCACTAGACCATCAACGACAACATTGCTTTTATCTAAATTCAGCTTCTTAATATTAAGCCCTTCCCCTTTAACAATCAGCATTCCCTGCTCTGTTTCCATTACTATTTCCTTCTCGTCATAGCTTCCTAAGCTAAGTACACCATCAATGTTCATTTCTTCACGATCGCACAAGGTCACCTGATGCCGCCAAGCGGGTGTTTTATTATCTATTGTCATAGCCATTCCTCCTTAGATGCTTATTATTCAGTGTATATATATGTCTGTTACTGGGAAAATAGTACAAATAAAGTCTATAGCGTACACCATAGAAAACTTGGCTTGCCCTAAGCCATAGTTGCCCTTGCTTGGAGTCGGAAAGTGTTATACTTTCTGATTCCGTAAAAAAATCAGTTTTCTGAAAGGATGGTACTACAATGGATCAAAATTCTCTTTATATTCTTTGGCAAAAACTTTCTTTTGAGTTGGTACATAAAACCACAATATGGGTTCTTCTTGTATTGCTAGTTACCGCTGGATCAGCATGGCAATTAGGAAAGCTATTGCATAAACATAACGGACGTGAACAAGAAACCAAATTAGCCCAAAAAATAGCCTTAGGCTATACAATTACGACTCTAGTGTTATGGTTATTTAGCTTTATTATGAAATAAGCGTTCTTACTTATGTTCTCCAATATTTTCAATAATGACATTAACGGATACGTCCACAGAAACTTTTGGGAAGACTTCGTCATCCCATCGGTCTTTTACCTTTTCCCATACTAAGGGTTCATATGCCTGCAATTTTGCACCAAAAACACTAGCATCAACTTTTAATTCCTGGTAAGTATGCATCGTATAAAGTACATTTCGTTTTACTTCCTCTGCTACCAGTTCTTCAATTTTATGTATTTCCTCGCCATCCATGGTATTATGCCGCTGTCCGCATTGTGTTTCACCAAGATTGCCTCTCATCATGATATCGAGGGTGTAATAAATGTTTTCCCCCTCCACATATGGGGTCAATTTTGTATCATGGCGAAAAAGTTCAAAAGCGATTATTTCTCCAGGATGCTTTGGGCATTCAACAGTAATAATCGCTGATTTTTCTATCCCACCAATAAATTTCCCCCCTTTTGTGGCATATTCATCTACATAGCCAATAAATTCCCCTTTTTTAAATACTGCCATACCACCTAACTTCACAACATTATCCACTAATTCAATGCGAGCCATCAGCACTCGGCTTTTATTATCCATGGTTTTCGCAACATCTCCTACATCCGTGCGCCAACCTGGTACATGGGGGTTTTTTTTATATAATCGCAGGCTGTTAGCAATAAACATACCACTGGGTTCACCACTAGGCGGCTGGTATTCTAAAAAAGGCCGTGCCTCACCAGAGGTAATCAAAATTTTCGTCAGCCAGCGCATCTCTTGATCCCTGCGAAAATAATCAACAATCGGCGCAAGACCACCCTCTTTTACAGCATCTTCACTAATAATAATGGTCTGCACATGTTCAAACCAGATACTTTGATCAACTTGTCCCAACATATCCCGAATCATTTCAAACAGCGACTCCCCCGTATTGGAAACAATATAAGTTCCCACTTCCCCTCGCGGTCCACTAGCCCCCTCCTTAGACGGCGTTATATTCAACATTTGAAAACTAAGGCGATAGCGTTTGCTACCATAAGGCTGTAAAAAAGTTTCCACCTTGGTTACAGCCTTTCCTGACCCTAGCCCCTGCTCTGCCTTATCAATGGCAACTGCCAAAACAATCCGACGCTCTTCCATTTCACGCCAATCCCAGCAACCGCTAATTGATAAGGCAATACCAATAATAAGAACACATCCAAATAGCCGTTTATAGCCAATACAACCCAGCAAGAAGGCCCTCATATCGTCACTTCCCCATAACTAATAATTCCTTAGCGCTACTATCTATGGGAGCCAAGATTTCGAATGGATACATTAACCGAAATAATTAGGGGAACATTCGGGTATAGTTCATCCCATTGGTCCTTTACTTTTTCCCAGGTCTCGGGTTCATAAGCCCTTATT
>JAPUES010000065.1 GCA_027492445.1 Sporomusaceae bacterium
GGATTATCTTTTACTTTTTCATCAAGTAATCGATAATCCTTATTTATTCCTTTAAGAAATTCAACTAAATCATTTAATAAATTTACAGGTATCATTTAATAACACCTCTCAACAACACATCAATTTCATGTTCTAACCTTGTTTCTAGAACTTCTTGTGCTTTTTCTTTTATAAAAGCTGACACACTTTTACTTTCTAGCATTTGTGGTACAGATGGTCCATAATTTTGTTGTATTGGCAATGAACTATTACCATTTGCCCGGTGAAAAACACCAATGTGTCCACTCTTCATCTTTGCTAAAAATGCCCCCTTGATAGTTCCTCCACCTGATTTTTTAACTTGCACAAAAACAGGGTTTTTAAGCCTTCTTGTCGGAACTTTGCCGGGAAAAGTCTTAAAATAACTTAAAGCAATAACCGATCCTTTAGATAATACAAAAGCAGAAAGTTTACCTGGACTAGCTTTTTTAATATCCATCGTATCAACTACACGGTTTCTCTTTATGGTATATTCATTTGATATCTTTTTAACGGCATTTGTTCTAGCATTTTGAGTAGCTCTATTGATTGCTCTAGCTACGGCTTTGGGTACAGCTCCTGGTATTTGGCTTAAAATATTTTCAGCTTTTTCTAATTGTTTTGCATCAACTCTTATCATATATCATTCGCCACCAATGCAATCGTCAGTAATCCCATATCGTCATCACAAGCATCAACCGAATAAATTTCCCCATCTAATATAAATCTTTGTCCATAAACAGGAATTTCATTTAAATCAGCTTGCTTTACGTGTACGATAACTTTTTTTTGATAATACCCTTCAAAACTAGCTGACTTTATTGCTAGTTTATCTTTTATTGTTAGGGCTTCAACAATAGCCAAAGCCCTAACACCGTTTAAATCATGATACTCGGCAAAGTCATTCTCATTCATTATTATTGAATCGATATCGTTTTCAATATCATTTTTTAGCATTACCCTTGCCACCTTGTTTAACTGTTTTATTTAAATTAACATCAGGTAAATTAATTTCTTCTTCACCTTCTTGATCAACTTCGCTATTCGAATCATCATCGGTTATATCATTATTAATCCCATTCACTTCGGATTCTATTTCTTTAGAATCTCTACTATTATCCGAATTATCTAATAAAATAACATTACCTGATGAATTTGCTTCTAACTCTTTAGCAATATCATCAGGTATATTTTTTATAATTTGACCTTCTTCATATTTTTCACCATTATAACGCACCGTAAATTTTCTTATTAAAATATCCATTTCACCATCTCCTTATTTAACTTTTAATGTGTACCAATCGTCAACAAATGCTGGACATGGAACACAACGACTTGATAATGCTAAGGTTTGAGTATCACTTTCTTCATCTGTTGTAACTTTAGGAATATTTTTACCTTCAAAAGTTACAAATCCGCCTTTTTCCATTTGCGTAACCGCACCAAATAATTGTTTACCTCTACCAGGCACACCAACAACAATATGATTATCAGGTAAATATTGTTGAATTGTTCCTGAATCATCTTGATATACACCATCATAAGCATATAATTCAAGGTTAAGAGATTGAATAAAACCAATTCTTCTTACTCCGGGCGATACTATTCTAGGTTGGATTGACATCATTGAAAGGTTTTGTGTAGTCGGAATTGCCAACCATTTCATTAACCAATCATTTTTCAATATGTAGTTTTCAACATTATACGAACAAATTGCTACTGTCGGTGTTTCCCCACTGTTTCTACTTACAGTTTGTGAAACGGATTTTAAATCTCCATAAATATCAGCATTGGTATTATCCCAAGTATCACTTCCTGCTAATATTTCTTTTTGAGTCCATTCCGCACAACTAACAGTATCGATGTGAGCTATTCTACCATCATCAGCATAGCCTTGAACTTCAAAACTTCCATTAACTAGTAATTGTGCACACATCCACTCTACTCTGCGGGTATTCATATCTTGTAAGTCGGCAAGATCACTTGCCAATAATTCAGCAGCTCTTTGTGCCGGTGTCTTTGTGCTATAAATATTCTCACCAAAGGAGCGTTTTGAAATATCATCTGCATCTAAAACACGCTTCGGTTTCATAATAGGTGGTTTGTAATTTTTTGTACTGAAACCAGTTCTCACCATATTAATACCTTTAGAACGTGGCGCAACAAATGGCGACATTGTTCTACCACCTTTTTTATATTCCATATCAACTTCATTAGTTACAAAAGTAATTTCATTAGGGAAAAATGTATCTCTGAATAATGTTGCAGGTGTAAAGGTTTGTTCCATTACTCCCAATAAAGTTCTTGTATCTTTTAAATCAATAGCCATTTATCTTACCTCCGTCAAAATAATATTTACTTTTCTTAATTCATCTTCATGTGTTACGACATCGTCACCATCTGAAACAATTAAAGCGCTGCGATTAAACAACCCCTGCGAATAAGCACGTACAATTACATCTGTATCTCCCACATTAATCGTTTCTGCTAAAATCATATCTGCAATTTGACTACCATCAGTCTTAGTTTTATCAACTTTGCGATATTTACCACCAGGTGTTATTTTCCCTAAAATGGTTCCTTTTAATAAGTTACCTGATCCCGCAATAATTGTTATATTTTTAGTGAAAAAGGGAATCGTTGTACCGCCAATAAGATTATCAAATTTTTGTTCGTGAATTTTATTTACCAATTCCGCCATTATTTTACCCTCCCATTCTTTTTATTAATTATGTCTGCTATCGTTTTTATATCTTCAGCGTTTTTTATTTTTACATTTGCTTCATCATCGGTTCCTCCGCTTTCGATACCATCAGCCCCTGATGTCTTATTTTCATTAATTAATTTTTTAATTGTTTCAAGAGCTTTTTCCTGCGTATTATTAACCTCATATTTTTGAATAGCATCAATATAAGGCTTAATCTCAGTAGCACTTTTGCCACTTGCTTTGGCTTCATTAACAATATCAGCAATAGCCTTATTGCCGGTATTATTTAATGAATCTAACTCAAGTAATCTATTTCTTTCATTTTTAACCGCATCTTCTACATTAATCACTTTGTTTTCTATTGGCGACTGAACG
>JAPUES010000066.1 GCA_027492445.1 Sporomusaceae bacterium
CTTTTTTCTTGATTTCGTATTATACCACAAATTCTGGTGGCGACTCAAGAAAAGGTAGTAAATTTTATGTGCGTTCTTGGGTAATTGGGAGCATATCCGGTGCATGGGTTAATATTGTTATTTTTGCATCCTTTCCATGTTTTATTAAGGCCGCCGCCACGGCCTCTTGAACTGTTGCAAAGAAAATAAAACCAAGTTTTTCAGCATGTATCTGGTCAATACCCTCCGATACAATATACACCTGCTCTCGTTCTTTGACTTGAGCCCAAGCAATGGCCAGTGCTGCAGCTACTTCATCAGGAAGTTTTTTTTGTTTAACCATTTCTTTAAGTTGCTGGGATGAATGGCAGGTGATATTCATAATATCATCATGAGTAACAGCAATTCCTTCGTAACATGGTGTAAGAAGGATAATGGTTCCACCCGCCTTTACCGCTAAGTCAGAAGGATAAAGCGTTTTATGGGCTTGCCAAAATTCAATATCACAAGGATGGGAACTCGCTACCACAATATCCGCTTCTCTTGGTATTTTCACCTCATAAACTTCTTTTGCTAACTTTACTCCCGAAGCAAAGGCTTCCTCAACATCGCCAAAGAAAGTGCTGACCACTTTTCCATGACGATTAAGTACCGTATTAAAAATGGTATGCATACCAACTTGCGCAGCAATTTTATTTAGTTCCCGGCGAACAGGGTTGTCCTCTAAACCTAAATAAGAACGTGGTGCTCTCACACTGAGTAAGTGAGTTTGGGCGGTAGTATCTTCACCAGAAATGCCAGGTTGCACAATTTTAGCTCCACCAGAAAAGCCAGGAATATGATGAGGTACGATTGTACCAACACCAATGATAAAATCTGCTTCATAGGCTTCCCGATTAACCCAGATACTCGTACCATTGGGCGTATTACCAAGATCAACAAGGTCTTTTTTGTTTTTAAAATCATGATTTTTAATGGTAATGCGCCGGACCACTTCTCCACCAAACTTCCTTAGAATCTCTTCCTGCGTCATGAAACGATGAGTACCAAGGGCAATAATTAGGGTAATTTGCTCATCTTTGATACCACCTAAATTCATTTCATCAAGCAATACTGGAATAATTACCTCTGTAGGAGTTAAACGCGTGTTATCATCGGCTAAGATTACAACCTTGCTTGCATCTTTGACCAATTCTCGCAACGGCTTTGTACCAATCGGATTGTAAAGTCCTCGCAAAACTTCTTGTTTTACATCAGCAACAGCAGCTACATCTTTCGGTGAGTAAACACCAATTATATTTTCCTGGTCAAGAGTCAATTCTATATTTTCTGAGCCGTAGGGCATTATAATTTTAACATTCGACATAAAGCTACTTTCCTTTCTCATTCCATTATTTTTCATTCTATTGCTTTATTACACTTTAAAGCTCTCCCTACACTACTATTTTATTTTTCTTGAAAATTCCCTTTAATTTATTGCTATTATTTATATTCTCAATTCAAATACCAATAAAAATATTGACATTTCTTTTATTATTGTTTACAATTCAATTGAACGCAATCAAATTTATGAAATAGGAGGATTTCTCATGAGTATTTATGAATTTTCAGCTACCACAGTAAGCGGGGAGCAACAATCCTTATCGGAATATAAAGGTAAAGTCATCCTTATTGTGAACACTGCTAGTAAATGTGGTTTTACCTCTCAATACCAAGAATTACAACAGTTATATGAAGCCTATGGTAAAGATAACTTTACGGTACTAGCCTTTCCTTGCAATCAGTTTTTGGGGCAAGAGCCGGGAAACAATGAGGAAATCCTCAACTTCTGCCAGCTTAATTTTGGTGTCACCTTTCCTGTTTTTGCAAAAATTGATGTCAAAGGAGCAAATACCGACCCCTTATTTACCTACCTTACCGCGAAAGCTCCTGGACTACTTGGGAGCTCCATTAAATGGAATTTTACAAAATTCTTAATTGACGGACAAGGCAATGTATATGACCGTTATGCCCCAACTACCTCACCTAGTAAATTAACAGGTGATATTGAGAAACTTCTTCTACAGGCAAAAGATCATGAGCAGTAAAGATTATTTAAAATTAGATAATCAGTTATGCTTTGCTGTTTATGCCTGCTCTAAAGAAATTATCCGTCTTTACCGCCCTTTCCTCGATAAGCTTGGTATTACTTATACCCAATATATTACTTTATTAGTGTTATGGGAAACAAATCCTATTCCCCTAAAAGAGCTGTGCAATCGCCTGTACCTAGACTCAGGAACCATGACACCCGTTGTAAAAACCATGGAAAAGAATGGACTGCTTACCCGCAATCGCACCGAAAAAGACGAACGGCAGATTAGTATTTCTCTTACAGAGCAAGGGCATAATCTTAAAGAACAAGCAGCCACCATTCCACTGCAAATGTTATGCAGTACCCAGTTATCACCTACGGAAGCCATTACCCTTCGGGATACTTTGCACCGTTTGCTTAAACAATTGCCACAGGGATAACTTTCACTAAAAAAATGGAGGGTTTTACATGAATTTATTGGGAGTACTTAAAGGAACCGAATTGGAAAAACATGTCGACCAATACTTAGAGGCAGAAATACGTGCTGTAGGTATGTATCATGCACTGGCCTATTTGGCAAAGCAAAAGGGTTATACCGAAGTAGCGACAACACTAGAAAACATTGCAAATGACGAAGCCCGTCATGCTGGGCTATATACTATTTTAAATGGGCATGTACAAGCTGATCTCTTTGCTACTCTTGCCCATGTAGCTACATTAGAAAGTGGTGCTGTCGCTAAAATTGAAGAATTTGCCGCAGCCGTCCAAGGTCTAGGACTAGACCAAGCCGCCCAAGAAATAAATGCGGCTGGTAAGGATGAGGAACGACATGGTTTGTTATTAAAAGCAATCGTTGAAAAATATGCTAATGCTTAACAAAGGAATGTATCTTCTTACACTTATTTAATCTAAAAACATATCCTCTCTTCGTAGATAAAAAGGAACTTTACCACGCGTAAAGTTCCTTTTTATCTACAATCGAACACTATTTATCGTATTTTTATCCTTGCCTTC
>JAPUES010000067.1 GCA_027492445.1 Sporomusaceae bacterium
AATATGGCGTTATAAAAAAGTTAGTGGTATACTAGTTGGGTATAATTATGGGGATCATAAAGTTTAGAGGTGAGAAGGATTAGGTATTATAGTGTTAGCATTTTAGTTGTACTTGTTTTTGTTCCTAGAATTGTATACGCCAATGAAGTTAGTACTAAATTAGTTTCGTTTATCGAGACCTATCATAGCTTAGTTATAAGTACGCTAGCGATTTTTATGCTGCTAATTTTTATTCTGCTAAATATGCTTAGAACCATTCGCAAAAGAAAAAGAGTAGAACAGCAACTCTTACACGCTAATGATGAATTTACAGCACTGTATGAACAAATGGCAGCAACAGAGGAAGAATTACGCCATCAATATGCTTTAAAAGAAAAAAATGAACAACAATTAAAACAAAGCCAAGAACGGTATCAATTAGCCTTAGAAGGGGCTAATGATGTAATCTGGAATTTAGACTTTACTATGAAACGGGTATTTACCTCTTCGCGTATTGAAAAGGTATTTGGGATTATACATCAAGAAGAAGGTTATGATTATCAAAGTTGGTTAGAAGTTATGCATCCCGATGATCGCACTGCCCTGCGCAAAGCCTTAAAAGATCACTTAGCGGGACGTACCCCCTATTATTTTATCGAATGTCGTATTATGGACAGTAAAGAACGGGAAACATGGGTCGCAATTCGGGGCAAAGCATTGTTTGATAAAAAAGGGAAAGCCTTGCGTGTAGCAGGCTCTATGTCAGATATTACGGAACAAAAGCATGCTCGAGAACAGGTTGAATATATGGCTTACTACGACTCCCTAACCAATTTGCCTAATCGCTTTTTATTTGATGCTAAGCTGAAAGAATGTTTAGTGCGCGGGCATGAAGAACAACAACCCGTTGCTTTTATTTTAATTGACTTGGATAATTTTAAGACTGTCAATGATATGTATGGCCATCATGCTGGAGATATATTGCTGAAAAATATTTCCGAATGTTTATTACAGTTTCTTTCCGAAAAATCTTTTGTTTGCCGCTTTGGTGGTGATGAATTCATTTTATTTTTGTATGGATATTCTAGTCGTCAAGAAGTAGAAGAATTTATCCGGGCCATTCGCTCCTGTATCGAACGGCCTATTCAGATAAAATCACAGTTGTTTCATCCGACAGCCAGTATGGGGATTTCCTTATTCCCAAGTGATGGAGAGGATTTTGATGAACTTTTACAATGTGCAGATTTAGCTTTATATAAAGTAAAAGGCGAAAAGAAGGCTTCTTTTCGGTTTTTTGAAGCAGATATGCGTAAAAACTTTATTGAAAAATTAGAAGTGGAAAATGGTATAAAACGAGGACTTAAGCACAAGGAATTTCGACTGTTTTTCCAGCCGCAAGTGGATTTAAAAACAGGAGAGGTTAAAGGGGTTGAGGCCTTGTTGCGCTGGGAACATCCCGAAAGAGGTTTGGTCTATCCTTTAGAGTTTATATCGATTGCTGAGGAAACGGGGCTAATTATTCCCTTAGGAATGTGGGTTCTTTCTGAAGCCTGCGCTTTTGCCAAAAAGGTATTAGAACGTACGGGGAAAACAATTTGTGTAGCGGTAAATATTTCACCTCTTCAATTAGAAGAGTGGAATTTTGTTGAAATGGTACAAGAGGTGCTAGAGACTCAGAAGTTATCACCTAGCCAGCTGGAAATTGAAATTACCGAGTCCATTCTCTTGAAAAGTTTTAATGAGGTTACGAAAAAAATAAATATCCTAAGAGAACTCGGCGTAATAGTGGCAATGGATGACTTTGGGACCGGTTATTCTTCTTTGACCTATATGCAACGTTTGCCCATTGATATCTTGAAAATTGATCGTGAGTTTGTTGCAAACATTGATTTGCATCAAAAATCCAATGCTCTTGTCGCAAGCATCATTGATTTATCTCATATTTTTGGATTTAGAGTGGTCGCAGAGGGGATTGAGGATCATATGCATATTAAAGCCTTACAAAAAATGAAGTGTGATATCGGTCAAGGCTATTATATTTCCCATCCTCTTCCCGAAAAAGATTGTATTGGCTGGCTAGAAAATCATTAATAAACACCAAGGAAGAGGAGGGATTTTCTTAGATGGATATTATATATCGGGAAGGGAAAATAGAGGATTGTGATAAAATAGCCCAAGGGATTGAGTTGGCATCCGGTGGCATCATTGAGTTTTTATTTCATGGTCTGTTAAAGGATTATACCCCAGATCAAGTGATGAGTAATGTACTCCATGATGAAAAGGGTTATGAAACTTATAAAAATGCTATTGTTGCCGAATATGAAAATGAAGTGATTGGTATTGTATATTCTTATCCAGCCAAGTATCATGGAATTTCCGAAGAGACCAGAAAATTTTTTCCTAAGGAACGGCTGGAATTCTTGGCAGAATTTTTTAATTCTCGGGTAGAAGATAGTTTGTTTTTAGATTCCATTTATGTAGATGAAAAATTTCGCGGGCTAGGAGTTGGCAGTAAACTTATTCAATTAACCAAGGAAAAAGCTAAAAAACAAGGCTTTTCCCAATTAAGTTTAATGGTCATGAATAGTAATCGTGTAGCAAGACGTAGCTATGAACGGAATTCCTTTTCCATTGTGAAGCATGTTGATGTGAAGGAGCATCCTTTAATCCCGAATAAAGGTGGCATATATTTACTAGTTAGTGATGTAGATAAGTAGCCGAATCCCCTTGATTTGCAAGGGGTTCTATGTTATCATACTAATTGTAAAAGAACACTATACCTGAGGTATACGTGACTCTTAATTATGTTCAACCTACTCATTGCCTTAGGGAGTTTGATATTATGTGGATGCCAGGCCTTTTCGAGAGGACGGCAAAAGGGTAATTTAGGACACCCACCTGCTAAATAGCAGGGTTTGAACATAAGGGGAGGACGGTACTGCGGGTTAGTGTTTTATATTTTAGCAAAAAGCAGAGGCATGTACCTCTGCTTTTTGCTACGGAATCAGAAAGTATACCCTTTCTTGATTCCAAGCAAGGGCAACTAAGGCTTGGCACAAGCCAAGTTTTCTAT
>JAPUES010000068.1 GCA_027492445.1 Sporomusaceae bacterium
ATAGTTTCACATCCACGTTGATATCTGTCCTTCTTCATAATAACCTCCATTTTTTCGTTCCAATGTATTACTCTTCCTCTTTTGGGGGTGGGCTAATCGCCACTAACGCTTCAATTATTTCTTTCGGACAACCTGCAATTTCTACTGTTAATTTGTTAATAGCTCGCAATGGAGTAACACCTTCTAGCAGCAACCGATCAAACTCCACGAGGGCTTTTTATAATGGTAAGTGCTCGCTCACCGTTATTAGCTGCCATCTAAATACCTCTTTCAACTAATCCTTTTGTAAATAAATGTTTTTTATGTACTATTACCATTATCCCATAGATTGGTAAATGGTAGCAAGACTTTTTCATATGGTCTAACACTTCGCCCTACTATCTTTGCTGCGAAAAAACCACGCCAAATACATCTCTACCTATATAGACAAAGAGGCTAATCTCCTGTAACATTAAGCTATAATCCATCACACTTTTCAAGGAGTTTATTATGCGCAAAAAGATAACAGTCCTAGTTCTCGTTATAGTCGCCATTGCCTTTTATTGTAGTTATAAGGTTTTTTCTCACGACAATCGTACTGCCAGTAACTTATCAGCCTACTGTAATATTGATTTTCGTAGCGAAAAAGATCAAACAAATACGGTGACAGGTGCAACCTTATCTATCATGGATTTTCGCTATGATTCTGCCCCACTAGAAAAGTTTTTCATCATTGATGTGGATGGTAAAACATACAAAATTGATAGTATTGAAATATCGGGCCAACCGCCGACGTATTCGCCCAAGGATTTTTCCACAGGAAAATCCTTTCAACATACCAATACTTTATTTGTCACTTTCCCTACGCAAGTTCTGAAGGAAATATCTAAGGCTAATACTATAAAAGTTTCTTTTCAATATGTAGGTAGTAAGTCGGCCATTGAACTGCCGTTAAGTACTGTAGATTTACAATATTGGAAAAATCAATTGCTATCTTTATAAGATTTCGTCCTTTTCCCAAAACAAGGCTCGCAGTTACTACACTGCGAGCCTTGTTTTTGCCTTTACTGGTCACTTTAAACCGTCCCTTTGATTCCGCTCATTTTATTTAAAATCGCTATCCTTGTAATAACGAGTTCCTTTTACCGCCAATTCCATGGCCAAGCCTTTGGTCGTCATTTGATACATCCATATACCAGAGGTTATTGATACAGCGCCTTGCATGGAATCCCCATTTACGCCGTCATTAGCAGCGGCGGTGGCTTGTGCACCAAACTCCCAGCCTTTATCAACGAAGGAATTCCAAGCCTCTTGATTGTCAAAGACAAAAATCAAAGCATATTCTTTGATTCCTAGTCCCAAACCTGCCTGAAATTCATTCATTTTCATAAATGCTTCTCGGCCACTCTGGTTATTCACCGCCATGCCACGGCCATGAGAGCTACCAAAGATCCCTAATTTAAAACCAGTATTATTAAATACCGCATATCCAGCAGAATTTTTAATAGCTTGCCGAGCACTAGGCTGTTGCTGATAAAGTTTATCCAGCGTAACCGACGTTTTTTGGCGCAACTCCTGCTTTCTCTCCTCCAAACTAGCCGCCGCTACCGTCGATACCATCACCGTCAGCAATATAAATAGAGATACTGTCACTTGTAAAAAAGACTTTTTCATGTTATCCCCTCTCATCTAGACCGCTATCCGACAGTCTCCATGAAATATACATTCTTCTTTTCTTTTTTTATTCCTGCTAAAAATTAATTACATTCCTTTACTCTGCAACAACAACTTTAGTACCGATGGAAATTAGCTCCTCTAATTCTGCTACTTTGTCATTATTCATTCGAATACAGCCTTCTGATGCCATCGTTCTTATTGAGCTTGGATCATGCGTTCCATGAATACCAATACCATTCCATCCTGTCTCTAAGGAAATAAACCGTGGTCCATAGGCGCCTTCTATTTCACCATTCCCATCATTAAAATCATGGGTCCAGTAACGAGAATCAATAATCTCATCAACCTTGAATTCACCAGTAGGAGTAGTCATATCACCAACTCTTTGCTTCTGACCAGGATTTTTCCCAATGGCGACATCGTAGCTTCTTATTTCTTTTCCTTCTTTAAATAGATATAGTTTATATTCAGATTTTTCAACTATAATTAATAATGGTTCGCTTTTAATTATTTCGCCATATGTTTCTGCAATTTTCGATATAGGTGGCGTAGCCTCACTGTTTTGAATTTTATCAGATACTTTTATAGTTTCCGGAGATATTGACGATTTTTCTTTACTGTTTTCGTTTTTGTCAGGTACCTTTGTAACTTCCTGAGATGTTGACGATTTACCTTTACTATTTTCGTTTTTGTCAGGTACTTTCGTAACTTCCTGAGATGTTGGAAGTTTAGGTGCAGCTACACAGACTGAGGCCAGCAATGCTGAAAATACAAGCACGAAAGATAGGATTTTGAAGATTTTGTTTTGTTTGCACATAACTTATCTGTATCCTTTAAATTTATTTGTTGTTTTTTTCACCAGAGATGTAATGTAATCCGCATTAGTCTAGTACCGTCTCTTCAGATGCGGAACTTTGCAACAGAGTTTTCTAGTTGATGAGCCATTGCACTGGTCTCTTGCGCACTCGCAGCCACAGTTTGCATAGCAGCCGATTGTTCCTCAGTAGAAGCTGCCACTTCTTCGCCATGGGCAGCAACCGTTTCAATCACCGTTGCTAGATGATCAATTAGTTTTACTACTTGTTCGGAACTAGCAACTTCCTCAGAAGTCAGCTTGCCAATCTCTTTCGCCTCCTTGGTCGTTTGTTCAATGGCCTGCAAAATACGATCTAAGGCCTGCCCTGCTTCATTAACAGTAGCAACACCATTTTCAACCTCGATAACATTTTGCGCCATTGAGGCTACTGCCACATTTGTTTGTTCTGTGACAATCTTTACTAGGGAAGTAATTTCTTGCGCTCCAAGATCCGATTGCTCCGCTAATTTGCGTACTTCTTCTGCTACCACAGCAAAACCACGTCCATGCTCTCCTGCGCGAGCAGCCTCAAT
>JAPUES010000069.1 GCA_027492445.1 Sporomusaceae bacterium
ATCAGCAGGTTATTGATGAGCCAAATAAGGAGACTTTCTGGCAGTTTAGGCTCAACATTGATTTTGCCGGACAGCCAAGCCAAAACAAGCAGCAACGTAGCAAAAAACAGGGAAAAAGGCAGGGTTTGCCGAAACATTATAAGCCACTCTTTTTTTGTAGTGATCAGGCGCTGGGTTAGGCCGAGGATAAAGAGCCCTACAAGCGCTTTGTCAAAATTCAGGTATAGCGTAAAGGGGACAGCATCCTTACTGATAACCGTGCCTGAAATCACTTTAAGATTGTGGAAATAGGGGATAGTGTGTGTACCCATCCCGAAGGATAAAAGCAGAATAATTGTAATAGCAAGGAGGTAGCCGGTCAAAGGTGCTTCCTTTTTTTGCGTGTAGCATAAAGCCGCAACAAGCATTGCCAGAGGTAGCAGGGCGGGAAGAACAAGCTGCTGGCTTAGTAGAGCCAGAGCGCAGGCGATGCCGACGAGTGCCGCCCAGGCTGGTATTTGGCGGACGCTGTAAACAGACGGCAACCATAAGCACATAATTGATAAAAATAAAAAGCTATAACTTAGGATGGTAAGCCATGAAACTTGCATAGTAGTCTCCTTAATTATTAAATTATGGAAGTGCAAAAGATTTATGTTCCAGATTGTAGAAAAAATAATAATTGATTTAACTATTCTACAATATATTCAAGTTTTTGTGGAAGTTATTTGATGCCAAGAGTAGAAGAATTTTGGCCCATAGATAATAGAAGAGAAAATATTTTATACAGAAGAAATAAAATCGGTGCATCAAGAATAAATAGTAAATTTAAAGAATAATGGAGATCGGTTATGAAAAGGAGCGTCCTCATTGTCAGAGCCAGCAATCTGATTTTTCAGGTGTAGTTTGAAAGATTCATTGAGGAAAAGTTGCTGGGATAGATCTCCTGTTTAGGTAATTTTACACAAAGGATTTGGAGGATTTTAATAGAATAATCAGATATTATAGCATATATTAAGAAGTTGTTTTATGACTCGAAGAAGCGTCATCTGATTCAACTATTTCCTTGAAAAGAATTACACACTGGATTGTCAGCAGAAAACTGTCTAGTTTGCTATTGACAATCCAATTTTTAGGAAGTGATTACATGAGATGCAGTAAATTTAATAGATTTGGTATAGTTTTGGTGCTAATATTTTTTCTGTCCATGTTAATGAAAACGGCGTTAGCACAAAGTGACAATCTCCAGTTGACTACTGAAGAAATAGAGTGGCTTAAGGAAAATAAAGGGCAACACTTTACCCTAGGCTTAGATCCTTTATCTGGCATAGAGCATTTTGAATATAAACAGCAAAAATGCGGATATATATATGATTTAGTCAAAGCAATCAATAGAGACCTTGATATTAATATACGGGTTGAAGCTACGAAGAGTTGGGGAGAGGTTTTTGACCAATTCAAGAACGGACAGATTGATATTCTGATTGGTGCAAATGCGACTGATGAAAGAAAAAGAACAATGGCTTTCACAAGGACAATTTATAAGTACCCATATGCGTTGTTCTCATATCAAGGCAGCAATATTGAAAACATTGGCGACATTGATGGGAAGCAAGTTGCTTTTATCAGTGGAGACATTATAAGTGAAATCATGCCAACAGTATATAAGAATATCAAATATAAGGCAGTTTACTATCCATCTCAGAATGATGCCGTGCTGGATTTGGCAAACCAGAAGGTTCAGGCCTTCATTACTTCAGGCGGGGAGGTTGCGTATGCATATATGCAGCTATTTCCCAACATTAGCTATGTTTCGAATATCAATACCATTACATCGGATATGTCCCTTGCTACAAGCAAACAAAATGAAATTTTTGCCAGGATTTTAGACAAAGAGTTGGCAAAGCTTGAAAATAATGAATTTCCCCAAATGCTCGCAAACGCAGAAATTATGTATAATCGGAAGTTGTTGAATCTAACGGCAGCTGAGAGTAAATGGCTTGAAAATGATGGAACAGCAGTTGTTGGGATTACCAAGGATTATCTGCCTATTGATTATTATGAGAATGGAAAGTATCTTGGAATTTCGGGCGCTGTTTTAAATGAAATCTCAAGAAGGACAGGAATTCGCTTCACTTATGTATATTCAGATTTTGATTCGTTGTATTCCAAGTTAGAAAATAGGGATATAAATGTTCTTAATATAGCAAAAACAGAAGAAAGAATGAACGACTTTATTTATCCAAGACCGTATCTTATGGAACGTGACCAAATCTATGGGCGCAGGAACTCGCCGGATGTGCTCGATATTTATGGACTTGAAGGAAAACGTGTTGCCGTTGTAGAGGGCTTTTGGCATAACGAGCTTTTACAAAAGAACCTGACAAATGTAAAAATCATTCCAACTTCCACGCTGCAGGAAAGTATGCAATTGCTGAATTCGGGTAAAGCAGACTATTTTATTGAGAATCCATCCGTGGTAAGATTCTATATGGAAGAACTCGACATGTTTAACATCATGCAGAAAGGAACAACTAGTAATGATAGCTATCTGTATTTTGGAATAAGCAAGAACAAATCAGAACTAGCTTCTGTTATTAACAAGGTATTACCGATGTTAAATATTCAAGAACTTGCACGGAAAGGCTACAATCAAATTCCTAGAAAAACAGAATTTGAGCGAAATTACAAGTGGTTCTCGATTATATTCACCTTAGTGATTGCGTTGGTGGCAGTGATTTATATATTAATTAGTGTGTTCCGTAATTTGGTCAAAGAAAGGACGACGGTCATACTGATGAAAGCCCGTGAGGAATATTTGTATACAGATTCTCTTACAGGTGTTTTCAACCGAAACTATTTGAATGAAAAGATAATCCCGGAACTGAAAAAAATGGACCAAAATGCATTAATTATATGTGATATGAATAATTTAAAGTTTGCAAACGACAATTATGGGCATTACTTTGGGGATGAATTGCTAAAAAAATATGTTGATTTTCTTAGGAGAAA
>JAPUES010000070.1:0-16303 GCA_027492445.1 Sporomusaceae bacterium
GGTTCCTAGGGTAATGTCCACTATTTTTTGCTCACCGGTAAAATCCATCGTTCCATAATCCGTTTTCACACTCGAACCGATAGTTTGCCAATCGGAATCGGAGCCTCTACCTTTATTACTAGATGATGTAAAACCGTATTGAAATCTCATATAATTCTTGCTATCTATTATGTAATTTAGCTTTATAATCCTCATAGTTTGATTTTGTGGCATACTAATCTCGGATAGTAATTGGGGCGATTCATGGTGATGTAGAGAATAATCAAAGGAGCCATTGATATTCCATTGTTGTAAAGATAGGTCTAACTTTTCCTGAGGTGCAGCAAAAGACAGGGAAGAACTGAGCGTAAAGAAACCAAGTGTGATAAGCAGTGCTTTTTTCAAAAAATAGCCCCCTGAAGATTCATATTTATAAGTACAATTTTATAGCCTGCTGATTTTTGCGTCCACAGGATTATACTAGCACTAATGGTTCTTATTTACAGATGCTATGTTCTGCGATTTCTACCTCTAGTAAGGAACGTACATTTTCGATTTGATTGGCAATGCTCATGAAGGGGGAACTGGCAAAATGAAGGCCTATGGCGAAGGGAAGGTTATTAAGGAAGGTAATTAATAAGGAACCAGAATCGCCACTGGAGGTCATGACCGTATTGATAATCTGATCTTTGAAACGAGCTGTTTTACCTCTAGCATAGGAAATATCAACAGTAGCATTGGTTGCTAGAATCCTGCCTCGGCTAAAACCTGTAGTGCGGCCAGTTTTTTGGATGGTCATGCCGACGGCTACCTTTGACCGAGGTAGCCAGCCATGGACATTTCCTAGCCAGTAAATACTTCGATCTAAATTGTGAAGTTGGCCTTGGGCTATGGCAGCATCCACGAGATTGTTATGTAGGTAGCGAGGCAGAAAAGGTTCAAAATCGATAGGAATAAATCGGCTTAAAGTGGCTATGGTATCAAAAGGGGCACAGCCGCCATCGATAACACCTGGCTGAAGAATGGGATCACCGAAGCAAGCATTATTTTCGGCAGCAAGGACATGATTGTTGCTGAGAAGGTAATAGCTCTTGGGTATGCCTATGCCTGCTGGTAATTGGTCGTAGACGCATGTGGCAAGGGTGCCAGCAGTAATAGCTACATGACCGATGCTATAGCCGCCTTGTACTGGACGAAGACGCTGGGTAAGGCTAGAAGATTCTTGGTTTCGAAAGAGGCTACTCGTTTTCGCAGCCAGTTTCCCGACAGCGATAACGTCCGTGTCCATGCCTAGTAAGGTTGGTGGTAGTCTATCTGCTTTTAAAAGGTTATTGTTAGCTGTTTTTTGGCTAACTAAAATCATTAATGCTGGTCTGCCCGTGGGCTGATTGTTTTTCCATTTTACGCCAACCCCTAGGCCGACGACGTTAGGGCGTAGGTTGTCAGGATATAGCAATTCCTCTACCACTTCACGGTGGATTTCTTCTAAAATAGTTAAGTCAGTAGCAGACAAGATCAGTTTGTGTTCATAATTCGTAAACATCCTCTCCCTTTAAGGGTACTGTCTTTATTTACGATACCTAAGACTTATATATAGTATTGACCAAAAGAAAATTTGGTGAAAGGCAAAAAAATGCCATGAACAATAGGATTAGCAGGCAATTATAGTTGCAGTATTTATAATTACTATTATAATGGAATTATTAGCTGATATTACTAGCCATGTTATTATCTTTTCGATACATATAAAATAAAGGGGTGCTTGGTAATGAAAGAAAATAAAGAAGAGTTGAAGAAAAGGTTAACCCCAATCCAATATGAAGTAACCCAGAATCAAGGAACGGAGCCTGCTTTTCACAATGAATATTGGCAGCAGAATCGGGCGGGTATTTATGTGGATATTGTATCGGGTGAAGCGTTATTTAGTTCGTTAGATAAATTTCAGTCCCATTGTGGTTGGCCTAGTTTTACGAAGCCATTAACGGAAGAAAGAATTAAGGAAAAAGTTGATAATAGTCATTTTATGCAGCGTATCGAAGTCCGCAGTAGTGAGGCCGATTCACATTTAGGTCATGTTTTTAATGATGGACCAACGGCTAGTAAATTGCGTTATTGTATCAATTCTGCAGCCCTACGCTTTATTGCCAAAGAGGATTTAGTCAAAGAAGGCTATGGGGAATATCTTGGGCTATTTGAGGAGTAAAAGGATAGTAGTATGAAATATAAAAATATTGTACAAGGCATTTTTTTAAAACGTGTTAACCGCTTTATTGCTCATGTTTTGATTGATCATAGTGAGCATATTGTCCATGTGAAAAACACGGGAAGATGTAAGGAACTCTTTATTCCAGGAGTGGTAGTTATTCTCGAACCATCACAAAATCCAGATCGGAAAACAGGATTTTCTTTAATTGGAATTTACAAAGAGAAAAGGTTGATTAATATTGACTCCCAGGTGCCTAATCATGTTGTCTTTGAAGGGTTACAGGCTGGCTTAATTCCAGAAATCAGGGACGCTAAAAATATGCGTAAAGAAGTTGCCTATGGTAATTCAAGATTTGATATTTATTTTGAAACCCCTCAGCAACAGAACTTCATTGAAGTAAAAGGTGTCACCTTAGAACAAGAGGGTATGGTTATGTTTCCCGATGCTCCCACTGTTAGAGGGACGAAGCATGTATATGAAATGATTCATGCCGTTCAGGCAGGATATGGAGGCTATATTTTCTTTCTGATCCAAATGAAGGATGTAGCATATTTTACGCCTAATCATATAACGGATCAGGCTTTTGCTGAGGCGCTAGCCATTGCTGTAGAGAAAGGTGTTGTGCTCCTTGCGTATGACGCTGTTGTTTATCATGATGAAATTGTATTAGGTGAAAGAGTACCCATTGTACTTTAAGAAAAAAAGAAATGAGTGAGAAAATTGTATTTTGATACTGCCGAGGGACCTGTATTTCGTCCGCCCAGTGAAGGGGATAGTTTTATTTTGCGCGTGACCATGGGGTGTTCTCATAATCGCTGCACTTATTGTAATATGTATCGAAGTGTAGAATTTCGTATGCGTACTATGAATGAAATTATGAATCAGATAAATGCTGGGAAAGCTTATAAGGAGTATATTCGGCGAATCTTTTTAGCCGATGGTAATGCATTAGTACTTCCAACGGACACTCTCTTAGAAATTTTAAGAATAGTAAAAGCGACCTTTCCTAAATTGCGCAGAGTATCTTGTTATGCAGGGCCTAAGGATATTTTGCGTAAATCGCCTCAAGAACTAGAGCGTCTTTATGAAGCGGGCCTCACCCTGGTATATTATGGAATGGAATCAGGGGATGATGCCGTCCTTAGCCATGTTTGCAAAGGGGTTAATGCTCGAGAGTCTATTGAAGCGGGGCAACGAGTGGTTGCAGCCGGCATGAAATTATCCATGATGGTTATTATTGGTTTGGCGGGGAAAAAGGGATCGGCGGAACATGCTTATCATACTGCCCAGGCCATTACTGCCATTCGTCCGAATATGCTTAGCGCCCTGACCCTTATGATGTATCGGGGTAGTGAGCTGCGGGATGAATATGAGCGGGGAGAGTTTGAAATATTATCACCAGCAGAAAGTATGGGGGAATTATATGAGATGCTTAGTGCATTAGAGTTACCCCAAGGAACTCATTGCTTATTTCGGAGCAATCATATTTCAAATCATATTGCTTTAGCAGGGACGTTACCACGAGATAAAGAACAATTACTTTGCGCTGCCCAAAAGGCAAAAGCCGAGCTTACTGCTTTGACGGAATGGGATGTTTATAATAATGTAGAACGATAAATCCGAGCAGGGACAGCTGATGTCAAATTGACAACGTTGTCCTTGTTGCCAAAATCAGAATAATCAAAAATTATTGTAATTATATTGAAGTTTGTATTATAATAGAAGTAAGCATATGTTCAATTGAAAAGATGGTAGTATGCTTAAAAGAGTATTTACAAGTAAGAAGCGGTAGTATACAATTTAAACAAAACCCCTCCCTAGGGGGGTGGTTTAAATAAGGGGGATTAGCAAATGAAAAAATGGATAACTCTTCTTGGAAGTGTGATTATAATTACTTTATTACTAGTAGTAGTAGGTTGCAGTAACAAAGTGAAACCTGGCGTAGCAGAGGTAGATCGGGCTATTGTTACGAATGTCACCATTGCTGAAATTAGGCCCCAGATAGTTGATGATTATAACGAGATTTCCGGCACAATCAAAGCCAAGAATATGAGTGTCATTGCCAGTAAAGTAATGGGGATGATTACAACGATTGCTGTTAAGGAAGGCGATCGAGTCAGTGCTGGGCAAACTCTGCTCACTATTGATGCGGGGGATGCTTTGCCGAGAGTGAGTGCGGCAGAGGCTGGTTATCGTGAAGCCTTAAAGGCTCTTGAAATGGCACAGCAAGTTAAGGTGTTGACCAATACCACCCAAGAAAGATACCGACAGCTTTATAATGAAAACGCAATTTCACAGCTGCAAATGGACCAAGTAGCGACGCAGGGAAAAGTGGCAGAGCTTGATTTTCAACGCGTCAAAGAATCTGTAAGCCGCGCCCAAGCGGGCTTGGCAGAGGCCCAAGCTTACTATGGCTTTACACAAGTTCTTGCGCCGACGAGCGGCGTCATTACGACGAAAAAAGTGGACAGCGGTAGTATGGCTGTGCCGGGAGTACCTTTACTTATCCTCGAAGATGACTCGTCTTATGTATTAGAGACGGATATTGATGAAAGTATGGCTGGGAAAATATTTCTTGGAATGACAGCGGATATTATGATTGATTCTTTAGGAAAAAGCCTGCAAGGTAGGGTCATAGAAATGGCACCGACTGTTGATTCAGCAACGAGAAAATTACATATAAAAATTGATGTTAGCGGCGCAGGGTTAAAATCTGGTCTCTATGCCCACGTTAAAATAAGTACTAATAAAAAAGAAACCTTATTGGTACCTAAAAAAGCTATTGTAGAAAAGGGCCAGCTTACAGGAGTGTATGCCGTTGATGATAAAGGGTTAGTATTATATCGTATTGTGCGTATGGGAAAATCCTATAATGATCAGAGTGAAATTCTATCAGGCATCAACAGTGGTGATAAAGTCATTATTGGTGGTGTGGAAAAAGCAGTAGATGGTGGTGTGGTAAAAGAGGTGACGAATCAATGAATAAGATTGGGATTGCAGGTAAAATCGCAAAGGCCTTTATTACATCTAAGCTAACGCCAATCCTTATTATTATGTCTCTTTTACTTGGTTTTTTTGCTCTTAGTGTTACCCCAAGGGAAGAAGAACCTCAAATCAAAGTTCCTATGGTTGATGTTATGGTGTCATATCCTGGGGCAACGGCTGAAGAGGTAGAAGAACGAGTGACAAGACCTATGGAAAAATTTCTATGGGAAATTAAAGGGGTGGAATATGTCTATTCCATTATTACGCCTGGGTCTAACCTAACAATTGTCAGATTTAAGGTAGGGGAGAATACCGAAGATAGTCTGGTAAAGCTTTATAATAAATTAATGTCTAATTATGATAAAATTCCTCCAGGAGTATCCCAGCCGCTCGTGAAAGCAAAGTCCATTGATGATGTTCCCATTTTGACTCTCACCTTATGGAGTAATAATGAGCAATATACAGGATATGAATTGCGGCGTATTGCTACATCTCTTAGCGATGAAATAAAAAAAGATGAGAAGGTTTCAGAGTTCACAGTGATTGGCGGACAACGTCGCCAAGTGGGGATTGTTCTAGATCCCTTGCGCTTAAAGGCTTACCAAATTAGTCCACTAGAGATTCTTGGGGCCCTAGATAAGGCCAACTTTGTCTTGCCTGCTGGGAACTTTTCTAGCATGAATCAAGAGTATGTTGTCAATACGGGTAGCTTTTTAACGGATACGAAAGACGTAGAAAATCTGGTAGTCAGTGTATTGAATGAAAAACCAATCTACTTAAAAGATGTTGCCAAGATTACCGATGGACCTGCAGAGGCTAAGGATTATACGTTTATCGGTTTTGGTCCAGCAGCACAGGAAAAAGGGATAGTGGCTACTTCTAGTGGCCCGCGAGAATCAGTAACCTTAGCCATTTCTAAGAAAAGCGGAGAAAATGCTACGCTAGTGGCTGAGGAAGCAATAAAGAAAGTTGAGGCATTACGAGGAAGCTTAGTGCCATCAGAAGTAAATGTAACCGTAACGAGAAATTATGGGGAAACGGCCAAGGAAAAGTCAAATGAACTGTTAGAACATATGCTCATTGCAACGATTTCAGTTGTTATCCTTATTGCGTTGGCATTAGGCTGGCGAGAGTCGATTATTGTTGCCGTTGCCATTCCTGTCACCTTGTCCTTGACCTTGCTGATTAGCTATCTATATGGTTATACTTTAAATCGTGTAACCTTGTTTGCGCTGATTTTTTCCATTGGGATTCTTGTGGATGATGCCATTGTCGTAGTAGAGAATATTCATCGTCATTTCAAAAAAGATACAGTTTCTGAAAAAATTGCCATTGAGGCGGTAGATGAAGTAGGCAATCCCACTATCTTGGCAACCTTTACCGTTATTGCCGCTCTTTTACCCATGGCCTTTGTTTCTGGTTTGATGGGACCTTATATGGAACCTATCCCTGTCGGGGCTTCGGCAGCGATGCTTTTTTCCTTGCTTGTGGCATTTATTGTAAGCCCATGGCTAAGTTATAAAGTGCTGAAAAATGTGAAGCAGGATGCTAGGCACCAAGAAGGAGATAAAATAAGAAAAACCTATGAAAAAATTCTTCGGCCCCTCCTGGATAATCGTAAAAAACGCTTACTAGCCTTGAGTGGAGTCGTGGTACTGTTACTGATTTCCGTAGTACTCGTGCCTTTTAAGGCTGTAACCGTTAAGATGTTACCCTTTGATAATAAAAGTGAATTGCAGGTCATGATTGATATGCCTCAAGGGGTAACCTTAGAGCAAACTGCTAGAGTGGCCCGTGAGATGGGAGATTATTTAAAAACAGTTCCTGAAGTAACAGACTTTGAAAGTTATATTGGAACGTCCTCTCCTTATAATTTCAATGGCTTAGTTCGGCATTATTTCCTGCGCTCAGGTAGCCATGTTGCTGATATTCAAGTAAATTTTGTGGGAAAAGGAGAGCGGCAAGAACAAAGTCATGATATTGCGAAAAGAATACGCCCGGCTCTAAAAGAAATTGGTGATAAGTATGGAGCCAAGACGAAAATTGCGGAAATTCCCCCAGGACCACCGGTACTCAGCACCCTTGTTGCTGAAATTTATGGACCTGATACACAGCGGCAAATTGAAATTGGCAAAGACATTAAGAAAATCTTTGAGGAAACAGATGGGGTAGTGGATGTTGATTGGTATGTGGAAGCTGATAAAGCCAAGATAACCTTAGTAGTCGATAAGGAAAAGGCTATGCTAAATGGTATTAGTACAGAAACGATTGCCAAAACCGAGCAGATTGCCTTGCAAGGAATGTCGGCTGGCTTGGTTCACTTTGCTAGAGAAAAAGAACCTGTGGACATATTTTTACAAATGCCTCTTAGTAATCGGGGCAGCAGTCAAGGTTTACAGCAAATCGGTGTGCAGTCGGCGGGGAAAGAACTTATTTCTCTTTCAGAACTGCTCGTAAAACAAACAGGAATTGAGGAAAAAACCTTATACCATAAAAATCTCAAACGCGTTACTTATGTTATTGGTGATGTGGCAGGAAGTATTGAAAGTCCGGTCTATGCTGTCTTGCAAATGAAAGAAAAAGTCGCCAATCTAAAGCTGCCAGAGGGCTACGAACTACAGCAATATTCGGCAGTCAGTCCTTGGCTCGAGGAACAGTATGCTATGAAATGGGATGGGGAATGGCATATTACCTATGAAGTCTTTCGTGATATGGGGATTGCCTTTGCTGCTGTGTTAATCTTAATTTATATTCTAGTAGTGGCTTGGTATCGCAGCTTTGTTACACCTTTAGTTATTATGGCCCCTATTCCTCTCACTCTAATTGGAATTTTACCAGGGCATTGGTTATTTGGCGCATTTTTTACAGCGACGTCCATGATTGGTTTTATTGCTCTTTCAGGTATCATTGTTCGCAACTCTATACTGCTTGTAGACTTTGTACAATTAGAAATGGAGCAAAAAAATAATTTAAAAGAGGCGCTACTAGAGGCTGGAATAGTACGATTTATGCCCATTGTATTAACAGCAGCAGCAGTCGTGGTTGGTTCCTTTGTTATGATTTTGGACCCTATTTTTCAAGGCTTAGCCATTGCCATGATGTTTGGTGCTGTCGTAGCAACAGGATTAACTTTGATTGCAGTACCCTTGCTTTATTTTGAAATGTATAGCACTACAGATAGTAAGAAAACAGAGAAATCCTTTGTGGAAAACTTCTGATTATTGAGGAGTAATATTTATAAGAGTATGTAAATCCAAATCCACATATGTTAAGATGTAGAGAGAATACGCTAAATATACTTATCATTTTGATAGGAGATATAAGGAATAGGAGGCTGTTGTATTGGCAGAAATGTCAGAGGTTATAGAGAGGTTTATTCCGTTTGCTATCTTCATTGTATGTAATATAATGGGGGTTGTAATCAGTAAAATTCTTTTCTTAAGACTAAGTCGCATACTCGGGAAAATATCGGAAGTATATCAACAAATTATTCTAAAAGCCCTAAAAGGCATGTCGGCAATTTGGGGCATTCTTATTGGTAGTTATAGTGCTATTCACATTGCTGAATTAAATGCCTATTGGCTTCACTTTTTAGATGGTGCCATTATTGTTATTGGTGTCTTTTCTACTACCGTAATTATGGCTCGCATCATTTCAGGTATTGTCAAAACTTATGTATGGAAAGCAGAGGGGATTTTACCTTCTGCATCTATTCTGGGAAACTTAGCAGAAGTGTCGATCTATATTATTGGAGCATTGATTTTGCTGCAAACCCTAGGAGTATCCATTGCTCCCATCTTAACCGCTTTAGGGGTAGGCGGTTTGGCAGTGGCCTTAGCATTGCAAGATACCTTATCCAATTTATTTTCAGGATTGCATATTTTATTATCACGGCAAATTAAAGTAGGGGATTATATCAAACTAAGTACTGGTGAAGAGGGAAATGTTGCAGATATTTCTTGGCGAAATACAACAATTAAAGCAATGAGCAACAATATGGTTATTGTGCCCAACCAACAAATCGCGTCGGCTATTCTTACCAATTATTATATGCCAGATCGAGAATTGTCTGTCCTAGTTGGATCTAGCGTTAGCTATGATAGTGATTTAGAACAGGTTGAAAAAGTTACGGTAGAAGTTGCTAAGGAAGTAATGAAACGCGTTGAAGCTGGCGTTACAGACTTTGAACCGGTTGTTCGCTTTCACACCTTTGGAGATTCTAGTATCAACTTTAATGTAGTGCTCCGCGTAGGAGAATTCGCTGATCAATACAAGCTTAAACATGAATTTATTAAGAGCCTCCATGTGCGCTATCGTGAAGAGGGAATTGAGATTCCATTTCCAATTCGTACGGTTTATACAAAGCCTTTATAAGTAAACAAGTATTTTTCGGGAGGTTCTTATGAAGTTGGTTGATTGGACTGAATATGTTTCAAAGCCAGAGGAACATACAGTTAGTGGTGCTATGAAAATAATCGAAAGTTTTCCTATGCATGAGTTCCAACGGCAACGCAGGATATGGATTTACCTTCCGCCTGGCTATGAAAAGATTGAAGAAAGATTTCCTGTCTTATATATGCATGATGGACAAAATCTATTTGATGCCCTAACATCCTACTCAGGAGAGTGGCAGATTGATGAAAGTATAAATCACCTTTGTGCTAAGCAAATCACAAAGGGAGCTATTGTTGTAGGCATTGATAATGGTGGTGAGACACGCTTTGATGAGTATATTCCCAGCTATAATGGGGATAAATACTTGGATTTTATTGTGAACCATCTGAAACCTTATATTGATAGAGCTTTTCGTACGCAACCTGGTCGTGAACATACTGGCCTTGCTGGTAGTTCTTTAGGTGGACTGATTTCCTTGTATATGGGGTTAAAACGTCCCGATGTATTTTCAAAGCTTGGTATTTTTTCCCCAGCCATGTCTTTTGCTGGCGATAGCTTTAAGGATTTTGGGAAAAAATATGATATGAAAATATATCTTGATGTGGGGACCAAGGAAAGTCTTCCATATGATAGTTCGCGAAAATATGCAGATTTAGTTTGGAATACTTACTACCACCTTTTGGACAGGGGTTTTAGAAATGATGAAGTACAGTTCTTGGTGGAAAAAGATGCTGGTCATAATGAGGAAGCATGGGCGCGGCGTTTTCCCAAAGCCTTTTTATGGTTGTTTGACGCACAAGGTGAATAAATAAGCATGAGGTCCCTTATGAAGGATCTCATGCTTATTTTATATTTGTTGATAGCCAAGTTTAGCAAGGAAATAAGGCATTTGTAACCGCCACCAAGGCCAATCGTGGGCTACGTCCGTACCCCAGATGTCAACCCAAGCAGGAATATGTTTGGCAGCTAAAATGCTTTTTAAGGCATAGGTGTCAATTAAGGTTTCTTTCTCCCAGGCCCCTTGCCCAGCGCAGATAACAATCTTACTTTGACGCAGTTGTTCGAGAAACCAAGGGTCATTCAGATGGGGTAAATAATGGAGGGGACTATTGAAATAAATAGCATCGTCGATATAATTACCAGTGCTAAAAGAAAGGTTATAGATACCGCTTAGTGCAATGGCGGCATCGAATACATCAGGATGCTTACACAGAAAATTGATAGCATGATAGGCACCGATACTGCAGCCAGTAGCCATAAATTTATGATAAGAGCTGCGGCTACGAATAAAAGGTGTTAGTTCTTTTAACAGGTAGTCTTCATAACGAGCATGGAGAATACCCCGCTCCGCAGGATGGATGTTGTAATTGAGCCAAGTGTGGCTCGTGTCAACACTATCAATGGCATAGAGCTGAATGGAACCTGCATTCAAAAAAGGCCGACAAGCTTCTACCATTTGATAATGTTCATACTCAGTAAAAGTACCACCCGAGGAGGGAAATATAATAACCGGTTTGCCAGCATGTCCATAAATCTTCATTTCCATATCTTTAGCAAGGCTTGAACTCCAATGTTTGTAATACTCAATATTCATTAGCATAACCTACTTATTATTATTTTACAGTAAAATTATAACATAAAATTAAATAATATGCAGGAAAAATGAAGTATATGACAAATATATATACATATAAAAGTACATCTGTACTGCTCTTAAGTACAATGATATTGCATAAAAAATAGTATTGCTTTCCCGTGGAGCAAAGAAGAAAAGGAGATATCCTATGAATATTGTATTATTATCACCACATTTCCCTAGCAATTACCAAAAATTTTCTATTGCCTTACACAAGCTAGGTGCTACGGTATTGGGCATTGCCGATGAAGAGTATGAAAATCTTCATCCAGATCTTAAAGCCGCTTTAACAGATTATTATAAGGTTACAGATATGCATGATTATGACCAATTAGTACGGGCCATGGGGTATTTTACCCATAAATATGGGAAAGTTGACCGTTTTGAGTCCCATACGGAATATTGGCTAGAAACGGATGCCAAGATTCGCACGGACTTTAATATTACAGGAATAAAAAATGATGGAATTAAACAAGTAAAATTAAAATCACTAATGAAGAAAAAATTTGCAAAAGCCGGCATAGCTGTTGCGCCCGGTAAAATTATTCGCACTTTCAAAGAGGCAGAAACTTTTATTAAAAAAGCAGGTTTTCCCGTTGTAGTTAAACCGGATAATGGGGTTGGTGCTGCTGGTACTCACAAAGTAAGCAATCAGGAGGAACTAGAAAGTTTATTTGCAAGGGAGTCATTACCAGAATGTTTTATGGAAGGTTATATTGAAGGTAATATTTATACTTTTGATGGTCTTACTGATAGGGAAGGGAAGTTAGTTTTTTATACCTCCCATACCTATCGAGATGGAGTCATGGAAACGGTAAATCAAGATCTTGATACTTATTATTATTCATTAAGAAATCTGCCTGAGAAGTTAGAAAAAGCGGGACTAGAGGCGGTAAAAGCCTTTGATATTCGCGAGCGCTTTTTCCATTTCGAATTTTTTATAACCCCTGAGGAGCAAATTGTAGCGTTAGAGCTTAATATACGGCCACCAGGTGGTTTTACTATGGATATGTTTAACTATGCCAATGATATTGATCTTTACGCTGAGTGGGGAAAGATTCTTATGAATGGCTCGACAACCATTGATTATCGTCGTAAATATCACTGCATTTACATTGGAAGAAAATCAAATAAACATTATGTTCATTCCCATGAAGAAATTATGGACAAGTATGGGGAGTTGATTGTGCAGCATGAAACCATATGTGGTGTTTTCAGTGCTGCAATTGGGAATTATGGCTATGTGGCACGCTCAGAAGAATTAAGTGAACTTCTTGCTATGGCTGAATATATCCATCAGAAAGCATAAGGCTTTTAACCGAAGAAGGGAAAATTCCTAGGTGTTTACAAAAAGAAAGAGTAACCGCTGTGCACTGCGGTTACTCTTTCTTTACTAGCGGAATCAGAGAGTATAACGCTTTCTAGATTCCAAGCAAGGGCAACTAAGGCTTTGCGCAAGCCAAGTTTTCTATGCTTTTCTATGCTATTAATGAATTGCACGTTTCTTAAGACGTCCGCCCATAACTTCATGTACTTCACTAATGGTTACAAAAGCTTTTTCATCAATTTCGTCAATAATGATTTTTAGCTTTGCTACTTCGAGACGGGTAACAACCAAATATAAAACACTACGTTTTTCTCCGCTATAACCACCTCTGCCATTTAAAAAAGTAATACCACGACCGAGACGGGCCATTATTTTCTCAGCAATGATTTCGGATTTTTCAGAGATAATGATGACCGCTTTTGTTTCTTCTAGACCCTCAATGGTAATATCAATCATTTTAAAGGCAATAAAATAAGCAATAAGAGAGTACATGGCTTTATTCCAACCAAAAATCAAACCAGCACTGGTTAAAATGAAGATGTTAAAAAACATTACAATTTCGCCGACGGAAAAGCCTGTTCGTTTGTCTAAAATAATGGCGATAATTTCCGTTCCATCCAAAGAACCGCCATAGCGAATGATTAAGCCGACCCCTATACCTAAGATAATTCCACCAAAGACGGAAGCTAATAGGAGATCCTCCGTTAATCCTGGAATGGGATGCAAAATGGTTACCCATATGGCGAGAGAGGTAATGGAGAATAAGGTGGAAAGCACAAAAGTTTTCCCAATGTGATTATACCCAAGGATTAAAAATGGAATATTAAGCAAGAAAATGAAGAGGCCTAAGGGATAATGAGTAAGATAACTGAGCATGATGGAAATACCAACTACTCCGCCGTCAATAATATTGTTAGGAATCAAGAAAAACTCAAGGCCGCTAGCAGCGAGAATAGAGCCAATAAATAAAAATAGGTATTTAATAAAATAATTTAAATAGGGCTTGCGTTTTGTCATTGTGCCTCCTTAAAGTTGATGTAGTATAATAAATATAACATTATTTCGACTAAATTACAAAAAATTCCCGATTGGATTCCTTGCGAGGAGTAGAATTATACCTTAGTATAGACTTTTATTTACTCTTTTAAGCATACAAAACAGAGGGGATAGCAGGGAAAGTAAGCAATTTGTTGAAATAATAAGAATTATAAAAAGACAAAGAAGGGGTGCAGAATGGGACATATTGTGAATAGTGAACGGGAATATCGTTTATTGCAGCAACGGTTGGATCAAAATGTGACGGGAGCACCTTATTCACCTGTGTTTATTGAAATTTTGAAAATGCTGTTTTCATCCGAAGAAGCAGAGATTGCTCGACAAATTCCCTTGCGGCCCACTTCTCTGCCTTTGCTGGCTCGTAAAATAGGTATGCCCATGGAAGAATTACGGGACAAAATCATCAGAATGGCAGAACGTGGTTTAGTCTTCGATTTAGAATATAAAGAAGAATGTTATGTTGTGCTAGCGCCTGTTGTGATTGGTTTCTTTGAATTTGTGTATATGCGTACGCGTGATGAGCTTCCTATGAAAGAATTAGCAGAGCTCTTTGAACAATATATGTTTCAAGATGACCGTTTTGCTCATAGTGTTTTTGAAGAAACTACACAGCTTGGTAGGTCGTTAGTGCGGGAAGAAGCATTGCCAATGGAGGATTATTCGGAAGTTCTAGATTGGGAAAAAGCGAGCGTTGTTATTACTTCTGCCAAATCAATTGCTGTTTCTCTATGTGCTTGTCGTCACAAGGCCAGTCATTTAGGAAAAAGCTGTGATGCTCCTGAGAGAACCTGTTTAACCTTTGGTGGCAGCGCAGAGCTTTTGATTAAAAAAGGCATGGCAGAAGAAGTAACAACCAAAGAGGCTATGGGTATCTTAGAGCAATGCAAAGCAGCAGGACTGGCCCAAATTGGGGACAATGTACAAAAAAACGTCGGCTTTATTTGTAATTGTTGCGGCTGCTGCTGTGGAATGTTCCAAGCGATGAAAACCTTTAATATGCGTAGCGCAGTGGTATCTTCCAATTGGATAGTTAGGATTAATAGCGATACATGTACAGGTTGTGGTTTATGTAGTAAAGCCTGTCCTGTAGGGGCGATTGTAATGGACGGGGAACAAGGACAAAAGAAAGTAGCCCTTTGTGAAGAAACGCTATGTTTGGGTTGTGGAGTATGTGTAAGAGCCTGCCGCAGAAATTGTATTGGTATGAAAGCACGTCCCAAACGGGTATTTGTTCCAGAGACTACTTTTGATCGTATGGTTACTATGGCAATGGAGCGGGGGAAACTTTCCAACTTTATTTTTGATGATCCTTCCCGCTTTAGCCATCGAGCCTTAGGGAGAATTGCCTCTCTCATCGAAAAATCCCCACCTGTAAAGGCCATACTAGGGGTTGAAACCATTCGCTCCGTATTTTGCCGGACAATTGCTGCAGGTGCCAAGAAATATAGCTGAGAGTAAGCAAAAAATGCATAAAAAAGCAGCAGGCCGAGAAAGTATCTTGACCTGCTGCTTTTAAAATTATTCTTCGATGTTTTCCGCATTTTCTGGGCTGGGGGTGGTAGCTGTTTCTGTATCAACCTCTTGAGGATTTAAGGCTCGTTCAATTCTAGCTAAGAGTTTGCTGGGTATGTAGGGTTTTAGTACATAATCTACAACATTTAAGCTGGCTGCCTTTTTTACAATTTGCATATCGGAATCGCCAGTAATCATAATAACGGGTATATGGTTGATGGTCGAAAGTTGATTTATATATCCTAAAGCAGTAAGGCCATCCATACCTGGAAGATTGATGTCGAGAAGGATAAGGCTCACATCGGTGTAACGATCAGCAAAGGTAACCAAATCTTCTGCATTGTCAAGTGCTACTGCTTCAAAGTCATGCTTTTCAAGCAAGATACTTATACTACGACGGGTGACTTTAGAATCGTCCACCAGTAAAATCTTTTTCTTACTCATGATAAACCTCCACTAAATTATAGCTACAGTTCGTGCTTAAAATATAGGTAATAAATCAATTCGTTATTAGTACGTTTATTCCTGCAATCAACGCAAATGTTTTAGTAAAAGTTTCAACAAATAAAAAAGAGTGAAAATTGCAAAAAAAGAGGGATTTTATCATTTTTGCAGTATGTTAAGTAAAGACAAATAAAAATCATAATTGAAAAGTAAGCAGAGCAAAAAATACCTTCTATTTTTTTCAAATGTACGTTACAATATGTACATACATTAAATTGTATTTAAATTAATAAATTATCTATAAAATAGAATTTGTTTGAGAGGATGTAATTATGAAAGAAGAAAATAAACCACATGTCGTCATTATTGGGGCAGGTTTTGGGGGATTGCAGGCTGCACAGGCATTAGCAAAAGCTCCTGTCAAAGTAACCTTAGTAGATAAACGAAATTATCATTTGTTTCAACCCCTTTTATATCAAGTGGCAACGGCCGGTGTGCAACCAGGTGATATTGCTTACCCAATTCGTACTATTTTACGCAATCAAAGTAATTTAGAATTTCGGATGACGAGGGCAACTGGTGTAGATGCCGAAGCGAAGGAGGTAATCACAAAGGATGGTAAAATATCCTATGATTCCTTAATTGTTGCTGTTGGCGGTTCTACTAATTTCTTTGGTTTAGATTCGGTGGCTGCAAATTCTTTTGGCCTAAAAGATATTGAAGATGCTATGGGTATTCGCAATCAAATTTTAGGCATGGTGGA
>JAPUES010000070.1:16403-23126 GCA_027492445.1 Sporomusaceae bacterium
TAAAAGATATTGAAGATGCTATGGGTATTCGCAATCAAATTTTAGGCATGGTGGAAAGGGCGATGCAAGAACAAGACCCTGTGGTGCGTCGCGCCATGTTGACCTTCGTTGTTGTTGGCGGTGGGCCGACAGGAGTTGAAAGTGCTGGGGCACTTTCAGAATTGGTGCGTTTGGTATTAGTAAAGGATTATCAAAATTTTAATATTAAGGAAGTACGCATTATTTTGCTAGAAGCTTCTACGAAACTTTTGGCAGCAATGCCAGAAAAACTGCAAGATATTACGGCTAAAACCTTATGGGAAAAACATGTGGAAGTACGTTTTGGTGCGCAGGTAGTTGAATTTGATAATGAAAAAGTTACATTAGGTAGCGGTGAAGTGATACCTTCTCGCACCTTAATTTGGGCTGCTGGTGTACAGGCGGCTAGTTTAGTAACGCAAACAGGTTTAAAGCTTGGCAGTATGCGCCGCATTATTGTAACATCTACCTTGCAAGTCGCTGAATACCCAGAAATTTTTGCCATTGGCGATGCAGCTCATTTTGAGCAGGAAGGTAGGCCGTTACCAATGATTGCCCCCGTTGCCAATCAACAAGCGATGGTAGCTGCTGAAAATATCATTAGAACCATTAAAGGCAAAGAATTAAAGAAATTTATTTATAAAGATCCTGGAATTTTGGCGACGATTGGTCGTAATATGGCAGTTGCAAAGATGGGTAGCTGGGAGACTTATGGCTTTTTTGCCTGGGTGATGTGGTTAGTGATACATGTAGCGAGGTTGATTGGTTTCCGTAATCGGCTGATGGTTATCTTAAACTGGGCTTGGGAGTATTTCTTCTATGAACGTGGTGTAAGAGCAATTATGCCCAATATTGAGAAGCGACTTAAGGGCTAGGTAGTAAATAATAGAACGTAAACCATAAAGCTCCTGTAGAATCTTAAATGAAAAATTCTGCAGGAGTTTTGTCTGTATAAGAATAATAACAATACTATCACTTAAGATTTGAGTAGGAGCAAAAATATATGTTTGAAATAAACAAAAAGCAGCTCGTTGCGATACTACTTACGATGCTTTTTTTACTTTCTTTTGCTACCACGGCCATTTGTCAGCCCTTAAGTCCAGCTAGTCCATTAGTAGAAAACCCTATTAAGATTGAGGGACAGTGGCGAGTCATGCAAGGGGATAATCCAGACTTTAAAAGAACTGACTATGATGATGGGGCATGGCAAACGCTAGAAGTACCTTCTAATCTTCAGGAAACCTTCTCTAATGCGAATGGCTTTATTTGGTATAGAAAGTGGATTTATATTTCTCAGGATAAGCCACTATATACTATGGGAATAAGACTTGGGAAAATAGCAACGACCGATCAGGCCTTTGTTAATGGACATATGATTGGCAGTAGTGGTCAGGCAGATCCCAATTCCTTGGATAATAAAAAAATAAGAGTCTATCAAATTCCTAGTGGATTTTTAAACTTTGGTGAATATAATTTAATAACGGTGAGGGTAGGACAAGTCTATAATGATACTAGCGGTATGTATAGCGAAGAAGTAAGTATTGGCGATTATAGTACACTGGTAAATCAGCTCATTCGGACGGAAGCAATAAGCCTAGTAGTCATTGGTGCTTTACTTATAGTAGGGTGTATGGCTTTATTGCTCTTTATTAAAAGGCAAGGAGCCAAGGAATATCTTTTCTTTGCAATTGGTATATTTAGTCTTGCTATCTATACTTTTTATATGAGCCAGTGGCGATACCTACTAGGCATAGATCCAATATGTGATGTACGGTTATTTTATGCAGCATACTTTTCCATGGTCCCAGCCTTTCTAAGGTTTACCTATGAATATTTACAGGATGAGACGGAAAGTAAAATCGAAAGTATCTTTAATTATTTTACCCAAGGATTAGTTTTATATGGGGCTTTTATAAATGCTTTATTACTGATTTATAAGGATGAAATTTTTTGGCAATACCTTGAGCGGATGACAAATGAGTATATTTCACTTGTTGCAGGTTTTATAGTCATTAGTTATTTGCTTTATAAATCGGCTATAGGAGATAAGGATAATAGAATTATTATATTTGCCTCAGCCCTTGCTTTTATCTTAGGAATTTTAGAATTGGCTGCTTGGAATTTAGATATTTCTAGCAATATGTCCATGTGGGGACTGATTCTATTTCTCCTTGTCATTACAATGGTGCTGATAAATCGGTTTTTCCGCTTGCGCAAAGAAGTGGAACAATATTCAACTGGCCTTGATAATATGGTTCACAAAGGAACGAAAAAAATAAAATTACTGATAGACTCTCAGCGCCATTTATAAAAAAAGATATTCAGCCTCCGACTTTACATGGAAAAAGTCGGAGGCTGTTTTTGATGAATAAATTTTATAAAAGGCTTGCACACACTTATTACATAAAATATAATAAGTACATACTATACAAAGTATAATAAGTTAGATAGTGAAGTAGGTGAGGTAAGATGAAAAGGGAATCATTTGACAATTGCCATGTTATGAGAGTTGTCACTGATGTTTTATTATATACCGTGCGCAATGAAAATCAAAAAAATCTTCGTAAGTTACCAGAAAAAAAACTTCAATTATTAATGATTAAACGCAAAGGTGAACCCCATAAAGATCAGTGGGCAATTCCTGGTGGTGGGGTTGAAAATAATGAAAATCTCGATACTGCAGCCTATAGGGAATTAAAAGCAGAAACCAATATTGATAATGTATACGTAGAGCAACTCTATACATGGGGGGCGACGGATCGTGATCCAAGAGCCCAGCTTTCCCTGGGAAATCGTGTCATGAGTGTTTCGTATATGGCATTGGTGGATAGTGAGACCTTAAATATTCAAGCTGGCAACGATGCGGAAGATGCCAAATGGTTTACGGTACAATGTTCGACCACAGCAACGACTTTAGAAGATGAAAATGGCTTGGTAGCAGGGAAAGAGCGAGATTACTCTTTAACTCTAGTTCACAAGGAAGGAAATGAAAAAATAGAATGCTCTGCGATTATACGTGTAAAACATATGCTGATGGGTAGGGTTGTTCATACGGAACGGGAAGTCTTAACGTCTAATAATATTGCCTTTGACCATGCTAAAATCATTCAATACAGCCTGGAACGGCTACAAAATAAAGTGGAATATACGAATATCGCTTTTAATTTAATGCCTGAATTTTTTACATTAGCAGAACTGCAGGATGTATATCAAATTTTGTTAGGTAAAGAATTACGCACTCCTAATTTTCGCAAGAAAATGGTGGATGTAGATCGATTAGTAGTGGCAACTGCTAACAAGCGAACGGAAAAAGTAGGTCATCGTCCATCCATTCTTTATACATTTAATTCGGACTGGTTTAATAAAAATCTCTAAAAGGAAGTGCAAGCATGACAATATATAACCAAGAACGACTTGCTAATGATGTTTTTAAGATAGAGGCAGAAAAAATTCGTAATGGCTGGTATTCGGATAAGTATTTTTGCAATAATGTACTTATGTTAGAAAGATTAGCGATGGAAGGGTATACCTTCCAAGGGGAAAGTGACATTAAGGATGTTGATTGTTCCTTAGTTCACAATGGTGATATTGAAGTTGAAATGCAGATTTTTACGCGGCGGCGTCCTTTTAGTTTAGTCACGGGTGTCGATGAGGCTTTGGCGATTTTAAAAGAATGTACTGGATATTATGATGAAAAGAACTGTTTCGTTAACACCTATGACCATTTAGAAGTAGAAGCCGTTCAAGATGGGACCTTTGTGTCCTATACTGGAGATCCTTTAGCAGTAGAACCTGTGATGAAAATTAGAGGGCGCTATCGTGATTTTGCAAAACTTGAAACGGTGCTGCTCGGCGTGATTGCAGAACCGACTCGTATTGCAACGAATGTTTATAATACTTTGGTAGCTAGTCAATCAAAAGAAATTTTGTTTTTTCCAGCACGTTTTACTCATTATAAATTACAAGCCTTGCATGGCTACGCATACTCTGTAGCGGTACAAGCTCACAACGCTCAGTTTGGTAAGCGGAATTATCGCTTTGTATCTACCGATTCACAAGCATCTTGGTGGGGGGCAGAAGGGGTTGGCACCATTGCTCATGCTACGATTTGTTCTTTCCTTGGTGATACTACGGAAACTATGATGCAGTTTTGCCGAATTATGCCGCAAGAAGTGGCTAGAATTGCCTTGATTGATTTTAAAAATGATTGTCTTGGGGAATCAAAAAAAATCATGGGGCGGATGTTTGCTAAGTATCTTGAACTTATGATTGCAGGAAAAGAGGAAGAAGCGGCAGGTTACAAACTTTATGCAGTGCGCCCGGATACTTCTGCAAATATGATTGATTTGGCATTAGCTTCACCAACGGCAACCATTGCCACAGATGGAGGCGTTTGTCCAAGACTCATTCGGAGTTTGCGAAATTCTTTAGATACTGCCTATCAGGATTGGGATGTATCTGAGGAATATCTTCCGCTTGCCATAGATTGGTGCAAAAGCGTTTTAATCTGCGTAACAGGTGGTTTTAATATTGCCAAAATTACAGAGTTTGAGCGTAATGATGTGCCTGTAGATATTTATGGCGTGGGATCTTCCCTTATTGAAAACTCGAAAGAAACAAACAATGATTTTACTGCAGATATCGTACGAGTGAAAATTAATAATGAATGGCGGCATTTAGCAAAAATAGGTCGAGTGGTTTGCGATAATCCCAATCTTGAAACCATAATATAGCTTATAAAAAAGTTTATTTGTAGAGGACAAGAAAGAGTGGAATGAATTCTTGCCCTCTAGTAAATAAAGAAAAAAATAGGAATCACAACACAATTGACAAAGATTTCAAAGGATGATATGGTGAATTGATAAGAATTAATCAGAAAAAACAAAATATTCAACAATTATAACGCCTTATAGAACTTTCGCCTTTAACGAGAAAATAGAATAAAACAGGAGGCAGAGGAGAGGCAATGAAAAAGTGGATTTATCTTGTAATGATTGTAGTAATAAGCATAACGTTATTGCTATTAGCAGGCTGTTTTACACATAAACCAATAAAAATTGGTTACGTAGGTGGGCTAACAGGCAGATTTTCTGATATTGGTATAAGCGGTCAAAACGGGGTGATGCTTGCCATTGAGGAAAGCAATGAGACCGGAGGCATTAACGGAAGACGGATTGAATTGATAGCAGAAGACGACCACGGCGATGCTGCTCTTGCTTTAAAAGCCGATCAAGAACTAGTGTCTAAGGGAGTAGCTGTTATTATCGGACATATGACTAGTGCTGCTTCTGTCGCGGCCATGCCTTTTATCAATAGCCCAGACGCAAAAAATACATTAATGATTAGCCCTACTACTCGTACCAGTAAACTAACTGGTATAGAAGATAATTTTTTTTCTGTTATTCCTCCCATGAAAACAGCGACAGATGCACAAGCTGAATATATTCGGGCAATAGGCATTAAAAAAATGATCATTATTTATGATTTAGCCAATCGGGAGTTTTCGGAAGATTGGGCCGCTAATTTTACTGCGACCTATCAAATGCTTGGTGGTGAGATTATTGCTATACGCCAATTTCAATCAGGAACAAATTTTAGCTATTTACAGATAATCGAAGAAATAACAAAACTGCGACCAGATGGAATCCTATTAATCGCCGGCGGGGTTGATGGCGCTATGTTTTGTCAACAAATACAAAAGGTTGGCTTAAAGGCCAAGGTTTTTTCCAGCAGTTGGGCCATGACCTATGACTTTTTACAAAATGGAGGTCCTACCGTAGAAGGGGTTATTTTTTCTAATCCTGTAAATCCAGAGAATAATTATCCTACATATGAAGCTTTTTCTCAAAAATACCAACAACGTTTTGGCAAAAAGCCTGATTTTGCAGCTGCTTATGGTTATGAGGCAGCAAATGTTGCCATTGAGGGATTAAAAATTGATTCACACCATTTAAAGGAAAATCTGCTTGCTAAAAAGGAGTTTACAGGGCTATGGGGACCATTCACCCTAGATTCTTTTGGTGATGCACAACGGGGAAATTATATTTTATCTGTGCAAGATGGAAGTTTTAAACAGGTGAGTGATGAATAGAATAACGAAAAGCTTACGAAGTGCATTGATTCTTAACTTCATATTAACAGCAACCTTGCCAATTATGTTCATTAGCTTTTTTACCTTGCAATTGCTTACTGATAAAATTAGCGCTCAAATTATCGAGAAAAATCATATAGTAGCGACCTCTTTAGCCGCCGAAACTCAGGGATTTTTAGTTGCGGCCAATCAAGTTATGCAGCAGACGGCTGATGGCGTGGAGGGTTTTGGAATTGAAAATTCAAAGCTCCGGCAGCAGTACCTAGCATCCATCCTTAAGAATTTTCCGTACTTTGATTCCCTGCAACTTGTTGATGAAAAAGGGATTGTAGTAATGATGGAACCCGACAACCCAGATTATGCAGGCAATAATGTCTCTGGAAATAAGTATTATAAAAATGTAGAGGATACCAAACAGCCTTTTTGGTCTACCACCTTTATATCGCCGATGACAGGGCAACCAACCATCACGTTAGTATACCCATTGAAGGAAGGCATGATAATTGCTAATTTAAATCTAGGATCATTAAATAAGATTGTTGCTCAGGGTAATAAACTTGCCGATGGGTGGGCGGGAATTATCGATAGGGAAGGAACATATATTGGACATACCA
>JAPUES010000071.1 GCA_027492445.1 Sporomusaceae bacterium
CACAGAATAAAATACTATGATACTAAAAGGAAAAGCACTAACTATGGCAGCTAGTGCTTTTCCTTTTTAAGTTTATTTAACTTTTTTTAGCACCATCCCCGTACGGTTTGGCGCATAAATAACAATTCCTGAAAAGTCAGGGAAATTAGTAAGGGTGCTTGTCTCGTAGATTGTAGCATGAGCAATCCGCATATGACCGCCAAAGCGGCCTTCATCCGTATCTAGTACAACCTGGAAACCGCCCTCTTCATGGATGGGAAGCTGTAACTCTGCGTAAGAATTGGTGGGATGGAAATTAAAGATGAAGATATAGTCTTGTTTTCGATAGGCAATTAGCATTTTGTCTTGATCTAGCCACAGTGATTGAGGAACTCCGCCTCCCATCAGATTTTCTCCAGACATAAAATGTACCATTGCCTGATCAAAGTGATTTAGATATTCGTATTTTAGCTGGGGATTATCAGGTAAACTCCACAACCTCTGGCAATGCTTAAAGCTCCAATGATTGCCCTCGCGCGGAAAATCGATCCACTCTGGATGGCCAAACTCATTGCCCATAAAATTTAAATATCCTTCACTTCCAAGGGAAGCCGTAATCAAACGAATCATCTTGTGCAGTGCAATACCACGCTCCACAATAAGGTTTTCACTTTTCTTTTCCATATGCCAGTACATTTCTTGATCTATCATTCTGAAAATAAGGGTTTTGTCTCCCACTAACGCCTGATCATGAGACTCTACATAGCCAATACGTTTTTCCCCTGGACGAGTGGTACTTAGTTCATGCCAAAGCTTATTTACATCCCAGTCTTCATCCTTACTCTTTAAGGTATTGACCCATAAGTCTGGCATGCCCATTGCCAAGCGGTAATCAAATCCGATTCCGCCATCAGCTACCGGAAGTCCCATTCCTGGCATGCCGCTCATATCTTCTGCAATGCTGATTGCATCTGGTCTGATTTCCTTAATGAGATCATTCGCAAACTGGAGATACGTAATGGCCTCAATATCCGTATTTAAGCTAAAATACTTACCATATTCATCAAAAGCTGTTCCAAGGCCATGATCATGGTAGATCATTGAGGTAACACCATCAAAGCGAAAACCGTCAAAATGGTATTCCTCCATCCAGAATTTTATATTAGAGAGCAAGAAGTGGATGACTTCATGCTTGCCATAGTTAAATAACTTTGAGTCCCAAGCACTATGATCACCGCGGCTTCCCGAGTGAAAGAATTGATGATCTGTACCATCAAACTCATTAATACCCTCTGCCAAATTTTTAACAGCATGAGATTGTACAATATCCATAAGAACGGTAATGCCCATGCTGTGGGCTTTATCAATCAGAGATTTAAGATCTTCTGGTGTTCCAAACCAGGAAGAGGCAGCAAAATAATTAGAAACGTGATAACCAAAGGAAGCATAATAGGGATGTTCCATAATCGCCATAATTTGTATGGTATTATAACCTAGCCCTTTAACTCTTGGCAGAATGTTCGTTTCAAATTCTTTGTAGGTTCCCATTGCTTCTTTTTCTTGGGCCATCCCTACATGAGTCTCATAAATAAAAGGTGCTTTTGTAGTATCCACACGAAAATCTTGGTCATTCCACTGATACTCTTCTTTAGGTTCCCAGATTTGACCGCTGAAATCATGTGTTTTGGTATCTTGGACAATTCGCCGAATATAAAGAGGAATACGGTCGCGTTCGATGCCCTTGGATCTTACTCTTACTTTTACGCGAGCAGCATGTAAAAGCGCATCTTTACCTGGTAAATAGATTTCCCAAACGCCGCCTTCTTTTTTCGTAAGAGGATGGGAATAAGCATTCCAATGATTAAAATCTCCAATTAAAAAAAGTGCCTCTGCAGCAGGAGCCCACTCACGGTAATACCAACCATCTTCCATCTGATGAAAGCCAAAGAAGTTATGACCGTTAGCAAAGTCTTTAAAGCTGTTACCATCTCCAAGTAATGATTTTTTAACTTCTGCGTAGCGATTCATGCGTAATAACAAGTCATTTTCATAAGGTTTAAGCCAAGGGTCAATATTTAGTATATTAAGATTGTCTTTTTCCATTATACGATCTCCTCCCTATGGTACGGTACATCTAAATCCAATTGTAAATGGTCAATACTCTTTATATTTACCATTTAAATCCAAAGTCCTGCTAACTTTACTTACTATTCATAGGATTTTCTCTTAATGGCGATATTTTTTTTTGAAATGGGCCAATTAACAGTTTTTTTGAATGTAATGGCGGGCATCTGTAAATAATAATGTAAGGAGGTGATAGTTGTGACTCATAAAAATTCAAATGATTCTTCAGAACAGAAAAATTCTCAAAAGCAAAACCAGCAAAAAGCCAATAGTAATGCTAGCAATAAAAATACAGATCGTCCTAATCGTCCCGCAACCTAAGAAACTCTTTGGTCTGCTCCTAGGAAGAGCAGACCAATTTCATTTTTTTATGAATATACAGTGGAATTAATATAAGCCTTTATATCAAATTTTCTTTTCATACCGTTGTAATTCATATAGCGAATTTTACCAAAGATATTACGTTCACCCCAAGCCCGGTCATGAACACCACCAATACTCCAAGCTACTCCTGCATAACCATTAGGATCACGTCCATCGAGCTGATACTTATCATTAAGATAAAGGGCTATTTCCATCGCCTGCGTAGGGTTTTTAGACCATTCAAGAATTTTTTTGGCCCAATACATTCGCATATAGCCATGCATTTTACCTGTATACACCATTTGCCGCTGGGCAGCATTCCATAACTCATCATGGGTACAGCCTTCTTCAAAGGTGGCTAAGGAATAACAATACTCACGTTCATCATCAAGATGTTCACTAAGGGTTTTCTGTGCCCAAGGATGAAATGCCCTGCTAGTATCATAGTGAGGATGATAAAAACAAAAGTTATCAGCAAGTTCCCGCCGAATAATGAGTTCTTCTAGAAAGGATTCCGCAGCAGCAGATATTATGTTTTTCCCCCTGACAATGGATAAGGCAACGCGCTGAGAGGATAGCTGTCCAAAGTGTAAATAAGGAGAAAGATTAGATTGCATATCTTTGGTAGGATCATTGCTTTGGGCAGCGTAATAAGGCAGTTTATCTTCAATAAAAGAAGCAAGCAGGCTTTGTGCTGCCCGGCTGCCAGGTATTAACCAATCTATTTCCTTAACACTATGATTGATCCGTAGAGAGGAAAACAATTCTTTTAGGTCAGGAAACGGATCAGAATAAATCCCAGAGATTGGATGATCTCTTATCTGAGGGATTTCTTCTAAAAACTCGGGCAAAAGTTTATTGATTTTCGGACGAAGAGTATAGGCGGCATATTCTAATTTAGGAGAAGCCAGCCAACAAGGAACAATATTGTGAGCATCCACTTCATGACAGGAAATATCCATAGCCGCAAGAATCTTTTCTTTCCAAGATCTTTTTATGGTAAGAGGATCAAAATCAGTAACCAGCAAGCTAGCATTATGCTGGGTAAGCCAGGGAGGAATCATTTCCTGAGGCTCTCCTTGTAATAAATAGCAAGGAATATTTTTTTCTCTAAGTACTGTAAAAGTTTCTGCAAGGCCCCGCAGCATAAAGCCATATTGGCGCATTGTAGCCTCAAGAAAAGTCGGTACAAGGCAAAAGATGACTAGGAGCTGTTCTTCCCGTTCTATGGCCAATTGCTGAGCATAAAATAGGGCCCAATTATCTTGGGCGCGCTGGTCCCGACTCATCCAATAGACAATCGGTCCATTTTTCCTAAGAGTAGCATTTTTGAGTATGCGCATACGTTGTTGGTTCATATATCCTCCTACAATGTCTCTTATAAGTACATTATAGACTGGTATTCGATCTTTGTTAATAAAAAAAAGAGACTGCATATTTTGCAGACTCTTACTTTACAATTATGTTACTGGTCGGAGCGACAGGATTTGAACCTGCGACCCTTAGACCCCCAGTCTAATGCGCTACCGAACTGCGCTACGCCCCGACTAACAGTATTCATTATACTGTTTATTTATCAAAATGTCAACTATTTCTACCCTGTATGAGAAGGATTTCCTAGAAAAACGATAAACTCCAGTCTACATAATGATGGTTGCACCTTCCGTATCAATGGCTAGCACGAGATATCTGGCTTTTATATGACTACTAGCAAAAGCCTCTACCATTCCGCTACCAATTTCCTCACATTGTTCCTGGGCAAAGGCAATCAGACAAGGACCTGCACCGCTAAGTGCGACACCGTAGGCCCCTTTTTCTAAGGCCGCAGCAAACACTTGCTGCATACCAGGAATAAGGTGTTGTCGATAAGGTTGATGTATTTTATCTTCTAAGGCATAGCGCAAGTGCTGAAACTGTCCTTGGCATAATGCTCCAATTGCGAGAGCCGTGCGGCTAATATTAAAAACCGCATCTTTGAAGGGGACGGTTTGGGGTAATACTTGCCGCGCAGCATGAGTAGAGAGGTTAAACTCTGGTATGGCTACCACCATAGCAAGCCTCGCCGGTGGCACAAACCGCAAATAATGAGCCTTATCCTCATTCATGATACTCGTTGTAATGCCGCCAAATAAAGCTGGTGCTACATTATCAGGATGCCCCTCAATTAGCGTTGCCATATCTAATAATTCATCTTTACTTAAAGTATTCCCTGTTGCTGCATTGGCCGCTACCAGTCCAGATACAATCGCTGCAGCACTGCTGCCGAGGCCTCGCGATAAAGGAATTTGGTTATTCATTTTAATATGAATGCCTTTATAGCTTTTGCCCACTTTTTTAAAGACAGATTGCATTACTTGCCAAACAATATTTCTTTCATCCCGTGGAATGGTTGCCTGCCCTTCACCCATTACTTCTATGACCAGACGGCCTTCTTTTGACAAAACCAGTTCTAATTCATTATAAATCGTACAAGCAATACCTACTGCATCAAAACCAGGACCACAATTGGCAGTTGTCCCTGGCACACGTACTTTTACCGAAACTGACATATCTCTTCTCCCATCGTATTATAGGTATTATTAACCGAAATTTTCCGCTTCTACACGAATTACATTACTTACTTTATTGACCACTGACAAACCGGCAAGGGTCTTAAGGGCCAATCGCAAGCTAGCATCTAATACTTGATTGGTAATTAGCACTAATTCTGACAGATTATCTACTTTACGTTTTTGGATAACGGAATGTAAACTTACTTCTTGTGCACCAAATGCTCCTGCAATAGCAGCTAGTACGCCAGGTTTATCCTCAACGAGCAGTCTGACATAATAAGGAGACTGTGTGTTCTCGACTGGGCAAAAGCTCTTATTTTCATAACAGGTACAAAGAATACGGCTATTTGACTGATGCTTAATGTTGCGAGCTACATCAATAATATCGGCAACGGCAGCACTAGCTGTTGGCATTTCTCCCGCTCCTCGTCCATAGAACATAGTTTCTCCTACGGCATCACCTTTAATATAGATGGCGTTAAATACATCATGTACAGCGGCCAAGGGATGAGTGATAGGAATAAAAGCAGGATGAACCCGTACATCAATCCCCTTCTCATCATCTTTCGCAATGGCTAATAATTTAATGGCATAGCCTAATTCCTTGGCATAACCAATATCTTCTTTGGAAATGTTCGTAATGCCTTCCACATAGACATTATCAATGGAAACTCTGCTACTAAAGGCAATAGATGCTAAGATGGCGATTTTACGAGCGGCATCAAGTCCTCCCACATCAGCAGTAGGATCAGCCTCGGCATACCCTTTCGCCTGGGCTTCGGCCAGCACACTATCAAAATCTAGCCCTTCATTCATCATTTTTGTGAGCATATAATTGGTAGTGCCATTGATAATGCCCATAACTTCACTAATTTTATTCGCCGCTAAACATTGTTTTAAGGGGCGAATAATAGGAATACCGCCAGCTACACTTGCTTCAAATAAAAAATCCACTTTATTTTCTTCGGCAACGTCTAGTATTTCCTGACCAAATTTAGCGACTACATCTTTATTTGCTGTCACGACATGTTTACCCGCGCGCAGTGCACGAAGAATATAATCTTTTGCTGGTTCCATGCCGCCTACTAGTTCTACAACGACATCAATTTCTTGGTCATTAATAATATCTTCAAAGCTTGTGGTAAATTCTGCTGTAGTTTCTATGTTTCGCGACTTAGTAAGATTCCGGACCATAATTTTTTTTATATGAACTGACATACCAACTTTCTGTGAAATGTCATATGCATTATTCGTTAAAATTTTAACAACACCGGTTCCAACAGTACCCATGCCAAGTAAACCAATATTAATTATCTTCTTCATTTTATCCTCCTTTTAGGCTTGCCCTAGCACTTCTAATCGCTTTACGCCTTCAATCATTCTTACCTTATCTAGCAATGCTTCTAAATCAATGACAAGCTCTGCTGTTTCAATTGAAATGGTAGCATTTGCTACTCCTTGTAAGGGAATGCCTTGATTAATCGTCAATACACTACCATGATCATAGGCAATGGTATTGAGTACTTTTGATAATACTCCTTGTTTATGCTCAAGTAATAAGGCAAGGGTAATAATCTTTTCTTTACTTGCTTCATAAAAAGGAAATACATAGTCTTTGTATTTATAATAAGCACTCCGGCTTAATTCCATTTTCTCCACAGCTTCATTAATAGTACGCGCTTCACCGCGTTTTAGCATATCTTTAACCTTAATTGTTTTTTTGATTGCTTCAGGTAATATTTCTTCACGAACTAAGAAAAATACGGCTTTTTGACCAATCACGATTGAGTCCTCCTTCAGTATTACACATATGGATATTTATCTACTCTCAGAAGACATTATAGCACTAAAATACTACAAAAAACAAGTATAAAAATAAAAAATTAGCCAATCTGTATAGACTGGCTAATTTTTAGTTAAAATATTATGCAAATTAATCCGCCACTGCCATCATTCACAATTTTTTGTAATGTATCTCTAAGTTTCATTTGCGAACTTTCTGGCATACTCGAAAGTTTATTTTGAATGCCTTCCCGCACTAAGGAATTTAGAGATTTACCAAATAAATTAGTTCGCCATATTTTTTCTGGTTCCCCTTCAAATTCTCGCATGAGATATTGGATGAGTTCTTCACTTTGTTTCTCGCTACCAATGATGGGGGAAATTTCAGCTTGCACATCCGTCCGAATCAAATGTAAGGACGGAGCAGAGGCCTTGAGCCTTACACCAAAGCGATTGCCATTTCGAATGATTTCAGGTTCTTCTAAGACCATTTCATCGAGTTGCGGCGATACAATACCGTAGCCTGTTTGCCGAACTTGTTCTAGAGCACTTGAAATTTTATCATACTCTCGTTTGGCAACCGATAAATCCTGCATCAGTCGTAGCAAGTGATGCTCACCTGAAATGTTAAAGCCCGTTAGTTCTTCGAGTACTTGATAAAATAAATCATGGCGAGCCGTGATTTCAATTACAGCAATGCCATTACCAAGGTCCATATCATGTAAAATAACATCGGCAATGTATTCATAGCTGGATAAGTCGTCAATTGCTCGATCAATATCCCGCAGTCGCCTTACATATTGCACCACTTCTCTTACTGTTTTATCAAATTTTTCTCGGAGCCAATGCTCTGGTTCTAGCTCTTCTACCCATTTTGGTAAGGAAATATTAACTTCTTTCACTGGGAATTCATAAAGTACTTCTTGTAAAATGCCATAAATATCATCTTGGTTTAATTGGGCGCAGTCTACTGGAATAACAGGTACGTCATATTGATTTTCAAGTTTGGCAATGAGTTCACGGGTTTCTTTCGCCGTAGGACGGCAAGTGTTTAATACTACTAAAAAGGGCTTTTCTAGTTCCATAAGCTCCTGAATCACTCGTTCTTCTGATGGTACATATTTTTCTCGTGGTAAATCCGTTACACTGCCATCCGTTGTAATCACTAAACCGATGGTAGAATGTTCAGCAATTACCTTTCTTGTTCCTACCTCGGCCGCTTCTTGAAAAGGTATCTCATGATCAAACCAAGGAGTAAGCACCATGCGAGGACCCTTTTCTTCTTCATAGCCAAGGGCTCCGTCAACAGTATAGCCAACACAATCCACCATGCGAACACGAACATTAATATTGTCTTTTACATTAATTTCTACCGCTTCATTGGGAATAAACTTAGGTTCCGTGGTCATAATGGTTTTACCAGCGGCACTTTGGGGCAGTTCATCTTTGGCTCGTTCTTTTTCATAAGGGTCCGCAATATTTGGTAACACCATTGATTCCATAAATCGTTTAATAAAGGTTGATTTGCCTGTGCGTACTGGGCCTACCACACCAATATAAATATCACCGCCAGTACGTTCGGCAATATCTCTAAATAAGTCGAATTTTTCCATTATCCTTTCCCTCCTACAACTACGCTTTATGTAAAGTATTAGACTACATCGTTACACTGCAGCCATCCCTCCCTTGAAGTAAAGTAATCACAGAACGAAAGGTTATAGTATGTTAAGAAATAATTTACAAATAGTAAATTCATCTTTATAAATATATGACATGCTAGCAATAATATTACACAATAAGAAAAAGACTTAGCCGCAGCCAAGCCTTTCCTATCTTATTACTTTTCTTTTTTAGTTTCCTTTGCCATAGTACCTAAGGTTATTTTTAATTCTTGCCCCTTAAATAGCCGTTCAATATTAGGCTTATGGCGAAGGACAACAAACAATGCCGCCGTTATGCCAAAATATAAAATTTCATTTTGGGCCCCTAGCAGTATCATCAAAATAGGTACTAAAATAGCTGCTAGAATAGAGGCCAGTGATACATAACGGGTTACGTACACAATTAGGGCCCAAACTAAAAAAACAATTGCCGTAACCTTCGGAACGAGTACTGCTATCACACCAAGACCGGTAGCAACGCCTCGCCCACCTGTAAATTTCAAAAAGATTGACCAATTATGCCCTGCAATGGCAGCAATGCCAGCTAGCAAGAGAGCAATAGGAGTATTGAAATAATACTGAGCTAAGGCTACTGCAAGTACTCCTTTCCCTCCATCTGTAAGAAAAATCCACAATGCCGGCCATAGTCCAAGTGTTCGATAGGCATTGGTTGCCCCAATGTTTTTACTGCCAAATTGCCGCAAGTCAATATCATAAAGTCCCCTGCCAATTAGAAGTCCATTGGGAATCGAGCCAATCAAATACCCGAGTATAGTGATTATTAAATAATCCATTTCACCACCCTCTTCCCTTTGTATTTTTAATTTTCTTCTTTACGTCCACGAACTACCAATTTTAAGGGAGTTCCTTCAAAACCAAAGCTTTCTCGCAGTTTGTTCTCTAAGAAGCGCAAATAAGAGAAATGCATGATAGCTTCATCATTAACGAAAAATACAAAAGTCGGTGGTTTGACGTTTGGTTGCGTCGTGAAGAATATTTTTAGCCGTGTTCCATGCTGGGATGGTGGCGGATTAATGGACACTGCATCCTCAATGACTTGGCTCAAGACACTAGTGGATACCCGCATGGTATGCTGCTCGGCTACAAATTTAATTAATTCTGTAATACGAGAAACCCTTTGTTTGGTCAAGGCCGACACAAAAAGTACTGGTGCATATTGCATAAATGCTAATTCCGTACGAATATTTTCTGTATAACGAAGGGTTGTTTTACTATCCTTCTCCATAAGGTCCCATTTATTAACGATAATAACGCAAGCTTTGCCCCCATCATGAGCATAACCAGCTATCTTTTTATCTTGTTCGGTAACGCCATCCACAGCATCAATTACCATTAGCACAACATCAGAGCGATCAACAGCACGTAAGGCACGCATAACGCTATATCTTTCCACCGGCAATTCCACTTTTGCTTTACGCCGCATACCCGCAGTATCAATTAGTACAAAAGAAGTATCATCTTTTACAAAATGTGTATCAATAGCATCACGAGTCGTACCCGCAATATCACTGACAATCACTCGTTCTTCTCCCACCAAAAGATTGACCAGTGAAGATTTCCCCACATTCGGACGACCAATAATCGCCACTTTGATTTGCTCATTGTCTTCTTCAATAATTTCTTCATTTGGTAAGACTTTTACAATTTCATCAAGCAAATCGCCAATGTTTAACGCATTGGCAGCTGAAATTGCAATGGGATCACCAAGACCTAAATTATAAAATTCATAAATTTCATTAGCTTTTTGCATATTGTCAATTTTATTAACAGCTACAATAACGGGTTTGCGAGTATTGCGCAAAATTACCGCCACTGCTTCGTCAGCCGAAGTGAGTCCTACCCTGCCATCTACAATAAATAAAATAGCATCGGCCTCCTCAATGGCAAGTTTTGCTTGATAACGCATGGCTGTTAAAATTTTATCTGTTGATTCTAGCTCAATGCCGCCAGTATCAATCATTGTAAATTCACGATCTAGCCATTCGGCATCCAGATAAACCCGATCACGAGTAACACCTGGTATGTCTTCCACAATGGAGACCCTTTTTTGGCCTATATAATTAAATAAGGTAGACTTTCCAACATTTGGACGTCCTACAATCGCTACAATTGGTTTACTCATATATATCTCCTATACACATTAAAATATTCCTACTTATATTTCTTTAAAACTCGATTCCTTGACGGCCTTCCATGCCATCAGCATAATTATGACGAATTTCCTGCATTTCAGTTACCAAATGAGCAATACTCATAATTTCAGGTGGAGCATATCTCCCCGTCAAAATAAGCTCTGGCTTTTTTTCCAGTTTTTTATGGTCGTTCATTAGAAAATCAACCACAGCCTTACTTTCAAGCAACTTAGAGGCGAGGGCAACATTTATTTCATCTAAAATAACAACATCATATTGACCTGACAAGATGATTGTTTTTGCTAGTTCCCACCCTTTTGTTGCGAGCTCAATATCAATGTCTTCAGGCTGCTTTAGATTCACAAAATCGTTACGTCCAACTTGCATGAGTGTAAAGCCAGGTAAGTATTTACTCGCCTTATATTCACCATATTCTTGATTGTCTTTCATAAATTGAATCATGCATACGGCGAGTCCATGACCACAAGCCCGAAAGGCCAAACCGATACTAGCTGTAGTTTTCCCTTTGCCATTGCCAGTATATACTTGAATTAAGCCAAGAGTTGTCATAGTTTTACCTCCACCCTTGTAACAATTCGCGTAAATCTTCCGCGCCATAGGCAGCGCGTACTGGTACGCCTACCTCTTCCTCTAGCTCCGTCAGCTTCATATTATCCAGAAATACCCCTTCACCTTTTCGCAAGGCTACTCCAGGAATAATAATTCCTGCTCTCTCTCCAGGTAGCTGTGCTATTTTCCTACTAATATCTTGCCCAGTTAACAAACCACTTACCGTTATATCATTACCAAAAAAATGATTTTCAACAGCAATGACACGTATCTCTAAATTAGGAATCTTTACAGCAGCTAAGAGGGGTTCGAGGATTTTTTGCGCTGATATACCGCATACAACATCAATAGAATGGAGCTTTTCATACCCATCCCTTAGGATAGCTTTCTCCTCCCATTCATGAAGAAAGTTTCGGATTAAACCAATGCCATTTTCAAGTTGAGGAAAATCATCATACCATTCGTAGCTAGGTATTGGTTGATTGGCGCTTAGATAAAATTCATCGGATAAATATACAAAAGATGTACCGCTTTTCTTGCGACATGTTTCTTGCCATTTACTTACTTGTTCCACAACGCCCAGAGCTTTTTCTGGCGTAAAGGCTTGCAAAGAATAACAATTTTCACGGTAGCGACTAAGCCCGACAGGAACAATTGCCATGGATAGAACCTCTGGATGCAAGGAATACAAATCACTAATGGTTTTTTCTAATTCTTCCCCATCATTGATATCGGGGCACAATACAACTTGCGTGTGCATTTCGATACCGCTTGTCAACAAGGAATCTAATTGCCCCATAATGTTTCCTGCATTTTTATTATTTAACATTTTTTCACGTAACATACCATTGGTTGTATGTACCGATATATATAGGGGTGATAAATGCAAACGACGAATGCGGCTCATATCCTCTGGAGTGCTATTCGTTAGGGTCACAAAGTTTCCATACAAGAAGGATAGTCGATAGTCATCATCCTTGACATATAAGCTTTCTCTCATATTGGGAGCCATTTGATCTACAAAGCAAAAAATACATTTATTAGCACAGCGTCGCACGCCATCAAAAACTGCACTTTCAAACTCAATTCCTAAATCTTCGTCATATTCTTTCTCAATGTCTAATACTTCTCGTTCACCATTTTGCTTTTCGATTAGAATTTCTACATTTTCATCTGCCAGCGCAAAACTTAAATCAATAATATCTCTAATATTCTCTCCATCAACTGAAATGAGGCGATCTCCAGGCTCTAATCCCAGTTCAAGGGCAATACTCTCAGGTGCTACCCTTGCAATAATACCGCTATATGCCAAATTCTCCACCTCTTCTCTAGATTCCTTGTCGTTTTTTTGATTACGTAAATAAAGAGTGATGAGAAAAGCATCACTCCAGTAAATAATACATATTTCAATGAGATACTACTTATATTATGAGAAAATAATCCTTATACGTCAATACTTATCTTTATCTTTTTCATTATTTGTTTTTTTAGGGTCTTTTTTCATTTTTCCTGATGGACCAAAAAAATTAGCAAATTCCGTTGTCGTAAACTGTTTTAATTTTGCCTTGGCTTCTTTGATACTGCCTGTACTTAACAGCAAAAAAGCTACGATACCAACAACAACAATACCAATTATCCAGCCCATTGACTTACTAGCACCTGAAGGGCCTGCCTCTGCCGTCCCTAGTCCTGTCGTGCCAGCTACATTTTGTGGCGCAGCTGCTGTTTTACCTAAAATCGTTGGTATGACATCTGCAAATAAGGCAATCCCTCTTTCGGCCGCTAAACGATTATTGGTATGAGAACCAACTTCCAGCAGCATAGACCGGGGAAATAAATCTTGATTGTAATCTCCGCCTTTCGCAAAGAAAATACCTTTTATTAACCCTGGATGCTGTTTATCCGATGCTGCTTTAATTTGCAATGCATAGTCTTCGATTTGTTTACCCGTTGCCCCATATTTACCAACAACCAATTGCAGCTTTGTAATATCCTCGCCGTTAATATTACCTTTATACACTTCTGGCGGAGTGGCATCACGATGAAGATCAAAGATTGCTTCTGGCTGTTGTTTTAATAGGTCAATGACCGTACGACGGGATCTTTCGTAAGCCATATCATCATGAGGGTCATGCTTTGCATCGGAATGTATTACTTCCATACCTTTGGCTTTTAAGGCACTGGTAAAAGAGTCTCCTACTTTATAGATCCCCCCAGCGCCTAGAATACTTTCTTTGCCATCAGTTGGAATATAAGATTCATCAGAATGAGTGTGGTAAATTGCAACTTTTCCGCTACCTTGTGCATAAACAATTTGAGGGGTTAAAAATTCTTCGGCTATCGTAGTAGAAGGTTGACCATATTGGCTAAGGTCTACCTCACCAATTAGCTTGACATGAGCAATCTCACCTTCAATACTGACAACTTCAAATCGTTTATTTTTTTCAGTAAGACATTGATCCCCTACCTTGGCTTGCCAACCAGTAATATAAACCGTTTCTCCTTTTTCGTCAATAAAAGAAAAGTATCCCTTAGTATTGGCATCTTGAGCCTGTACTAATAGGAATGGATGACACAATAGAAATACTAGGATTACTATTTTCCATAACCTATTCATTTTGATCACCTCTTTGTCCCTGCTTACATGGTGTAGAATTTTCTTCCTTGTTATTTTCTTTATTCTTCGAGGCAGTATGGGATAATTCCTTACTAAATTCATATAATCCTTCTGGGCGGTGATGACCTAAAACGGGACCGCCTTGTAACTTTTCTCGGGTTTCGCCCACTAATTCAGCAACCATAACCCCTACAATACCTGCAATAATAACCACATCAAAAGCACCAGCGCCCCCAATATCCGTTGTCCCGGCAATACCCAGTCCCATAATCGTAACCATATGGATAATATCACTAAGTACAATGCCTAATACTCCACCAATGAAGGCGTTGCGCCGCGATCGTCCTGCTAAATAAGCAATGAGTCCTGCGGAAATCCCATACAGTAGCTTAGGGTCTAAAAACATATTTTCCGGTTCATAGGGCAAGTAGCGTGATTCTAAGGAGACTGTGGCAGCTACTAATAAGGTAGCGAGTACAGCTCGCACTTTTTCATTTGTTTCATCGGCTTTTAGGATTAACCAAATGGCGAGTAAGGCAGGTAGTACTGCTCCACCAACATTTATGCTAAGGGTTATGGGACTTGCCATTAGGGGGATATCAATAAAACTTCCCACAATAACGGCTCCAATAAAAAGTAAGGCTTGTTTATCCGTTAACCGCATTCTATCGAGTATCCTATGGGCTATACCAAAATACACTAAGACTCCAACTACCAATAGCAGCATCATGCCGATTGGCATATTCATAATAATCACCTCAATTATATTTTATAGCTTATCTTTCCCCCTTATTGAAAAATTAATACAAAAACAGCATGGTCACTTAACCATGCTGTTTTTGTATTTCGTATTTCGTTAAATCTATCCCCCGCGCCGTCAGCCACTCCCTTGTATGTCCTGTGATGACGATAGGTACTTTTGTTAGATTACTGATGTGGTCGGCACCCACTAATGCCATATAACATTTTATTTCATGGACAAAATGATGGAACCAGTCTATAGCGAGTTCCATATCTTTCTCATATAATAGTTTAATGATAGGGGTCGCCATACCCGTAGCAACGCCACCAAGCACTAGTGCTTTTATCACATCAAGAGGCGTACGTATGCCCCCTGAAACCATCATATCCATTTGTTTAGGAAGGGCAGCTTGTACTTCAATGGCACTAATTGCCGTAGGAATGCCCCAAGCTAACAGTTCTTGCTGGACAGCAAGCTGACTGCGAGCCGCTTCAATCGCCATAAAATTGGTACCGCCCTTACCACCAATATCGATACCTTGAATGCCGACCTCTGCTAATTGCTGTGCTTGCTCGTAAGCAATACCGCAGCCCACCTCTTTTACAATGACAGGGACTCTTACCTTTCTAACAATCTTAGCAATATTAGCTAAATATCCTGTAAACCCTCGATCTCCCTCAGACATAATTAACTCTTGGGCTACGTTTAAATGAATTTGCAGGGCTTGAGCATCAATCATTTCAACGGCAAGCTGTGCTTGATTCGCCGTCGCATAAGCGCCTAAATTAGCAAAAATAACGCCCTTAGGATTTTTTTCACGGACAATTTTATAAGATTGTTCCACTTCAGGGTCTTCTAGGGCCGCAAATTGAGAGCCAACAGCCATTGCCGTATTGGTGCGGCAGGCGAACTCTGCAATCTGTCCATTTACAGCGGCTACATCCTTGGCTCCGCCAGTAATTGCATTAATTATGAGAGGACTACTTAACTTGATGCCAGCAAGAGCTGTTGAAATATCAATATCATCCCAGTCCAAGTTTGGTAAACAATTGTGAAGAAGACTGATATCGGCAAAACCACTTTTCCCTGGACCCTCACCAAGGGCTAAGGAATATTTTAAATGATCTAATTTCCGTGATTGGCGCACCCTTTCATCTCCCTAACTTATGCTTAAATAAATCAGCAAATTTATCCCCAAGGGTTAGTCCTGTACTTTCTTGGCTACCTAAATAACCAGAGTATGCTTCGCGGTCAGCATCTTCTTGGGCACTTTTAATGCTCAGTGCAATACGTTTATTTTCTTTATTAATCTCAAGTATTTTTACAGAAACCTGTTGACCAATGCTTAGAACATCTTCGACTTTCTGTACTCTTTGTTCGGAAATTTCCGATACATGGATGAGTCCTTCTACACCAGGCAAAATTTCAGCAAAAGCGCCAAAGCTACTAATCTTAGTGATGGTTGCTGTTACAATATGATTGACGGCAAATTGTTCTATCACATCTAGCCAGGGATCTCTGCCAACTTGTTTTAAGCTTAAGGATAATTTTTTATTTTGGGCATCCACCTTTAAAACGACTACTTGTACTTCATCCCCCACACTGACTACTTCATGAGGAGTTTTGACCCGATGCCAAGCTAAGTCTGAAATATGTACCAAACCATCTAGTCCGCCAATATCAACAAACGCGCCAAAATCAACAATGCGTCCCACCGTACCTGTTAATACCTGGCCTTCAGCAAGGGTTTTAAAACATTCTTCTTCTAAGCGGCGGCGCTCTGTTTCGAGCAGAACCTTGCGGGATAAAATAATGCGGTTTTTTAATTGATCGACTTCAATCGGTATCATAGCTAAGGTTTGCTGAACAAAAGGTGATAAATCTTCAACAAAATGAAGGTCGACCATAGAAGCCGGCATAAAGCCATGAATGCCAAAGACTGCTACTTTTAAGCCACCTTTTATTGCTTCCACTACCTTTCCTTCAATGGGTTGCTGGGTTTCTAAGGCTGCTTTTAGTTTATCCCATGCTAACATTTGATCGGCTTTCACTTTTGAAAGTTGTATTAGGCCATCATGGCTATCGGCACTTAGTACATAAACCTCAATGATTTGTCCCTCTTTTACCACGTCAGCTGCATTTTCTGGTACGGGATATGCCAGTTCCCCTAAGGAAATAACACCTTCCCCTTTGTAACCAATATCAACAAATACTTCGCTTTGGCGAATACCTACCACTTTTCCTTCGACAATACTATCTTGTTCTATTTTTTTTAAACCTTTATCCAATTCTTGATCAAATTCTTGCACTTTTTCATAAACCTCCTTAATAATCCAGTCGGGAGTCGATGCGCCAGCGGTAATGCCTACTTTTTGTACTCCTTTAAAATACTGTAACTTTAATTCTTCGGCTGTTTCTATATGGTACACAGGGCTACCAGCCTGACTACACAGCTGTGCTAGCCTTGTACTATTTGCACTATTTTTACCGCCGACAACAATCATCATATCCACATTGCTTGCCAACTTCAAGGCGGCTTGCTGCCGTATATCTGTGGCAGTACAAATAGTACGATTTATCTTAATTTCATCACATTTTTCTTGTAAAACCGTAATAATTTCTTGAAAAACATCGCTAACAAAAGTAGTTTGGGCAACGACTCCTAGGCGAGGGAAATGAGGTATTTTTCTTGCTTCCTCCATAGTTTCTACCACGATTGCCGTATTCTCTGACCACTCTACAATGCTTTTTACCTCAGGATGATGTTTTTCGCCAATAACGATTACAGTATAGCCCTCTTGCCATAACTCATGTGCTGCTTGTTGGGCTTTTTTTACATGAGGGCAGGTTGCATCGATAATCTGTAGATTTTTAGACTCTGCTTCTCTATAAATCTTAGGTCCCACCCCATGAGAACGAATAATGACCGTACTATTGTCGCTAATTTCGCCTAACTCATTTGCCACAGCAATGCCTGCAGCGGAAAGTCGCTGTACCATTTGAGGATTATGAATAATCGGACCTAAGGTATGTATCTCACCAGCCTTACCAATAGACTCTTCTGCCATTCCTACTGCCCGTTTTACACCATAACAAAAACCGCTATGTTCTGCTGCTATTATCTTCATTTTTACCTCTCTTTTAGCAAACATGAAATTTCTTCCATAATCCTAGCACCGAGATTTTCCATTGCTTCTTTATTGTTTTCTTCCGGATTGATAAGAATCGGTTTACCATACTTAATAATAAATCGGGGCAATAAACAGCCGTCTTTGCCTACTTTATTCGTCCCAATGATAGCAGCAGGGACAATCGGCACTCCTGCTTTTAAAGCAATCATAGCAATTCCTGGTTCAGGTTTTCCAAGTTCACCAGTTTTGCTACGTGTACCTTCTGGGAAAAGGCCCAGGATTTCACCATTTTTTAATAAGTTAATGGCATAACGAATGGCATTGCGATCCGCCGCCCCTCGTTTTACCGGGAAAGCTTTCATTGTTGTAATCGTCCTTTTCACAATAGGGTTAGAAAATAATTCTTCTTTAGCCATAAAGTTAATAGGCCGATGTAAACCAGCACCAACAACAGGTGGGTCCCATAAGCTGATATGATTGGAGGCGATAATTACACCGCCGCTCTTTGGTATATTATTTTCTCCAATTACTTGATAACGAAATACTATTTTAAAGAAATAGTATAATAACTGTTTTATAATACTATACAATTCCTTCTCGCTCCTTACACATTGTTAAAATTAATACTACCGCTTGTTCAATGGAAAGTAAGGTAGTATCCATAAATATAGCATCAGGGGCTTGTATAAGTGGTGAAATTTCCCGTTCGCTATCTTTTTTATCTCGTTCCTCAATTTCTTGGGTAAGCTCTTCTAAGCCAATGGTAAAACCTTTTTCCGTTAATTCCTTATAACGACGTTGTGCCCGTTCTTCAATGGATGCGGTTAAAAATATTTTGAGGTCAGCATTTGGTAACACATGGGTGCCGATATCTCGTCCATCCATTACCACCCCACCTTGCTCTGCCATTTTACGTTGTAAATCCACCATAGCTTTCCGTACAGCCTCAAATTGAGCTACCTCTGATACCATACGGGAAACCTCAGGATTACGTATTGCCCCTGTTACATTACAGCCATCTACAAATACTGTAGTTTTACCATCTACATAGGTCAAGGTAATTGTAATCTCTTTGGCAATCTGAATAATGGCGTCAGCATCCTTTTCCGTTAGCTTTTCTTGCAAGACTTTCCAAGATACCGCCCGGTACATGGCCCCTGTATCAATATAAATATATTTAAGGCGTCGGGCCACAATTTGCGCTACCGTACTTTTCCCCGCCCCCGCTGGCCCATCAATTGCAATACTCATTTTTTTCATAAATGCCTCCAGTAGTAAAAAATATGTACTTTATTTATATTCACCATTCGGCGCTATTATCCTTTTCCTGTTTTTGCTTGTTTGCCAGCATCTTTAGTCATTTTTAAATTTAATTTTTCCTACGGTAAGTATCCCTTCTCTTCCTTCCACGATGAGACCATCTTGGGGGGATTGTAACGTTTTATCGGGTACTTTAATAATAAACTGGGTTAACTCCTTAAGCTCTCTACCATCAATCTCTACATAATCCCCTTCATAGACTGTAAGGGTACATTGGCCTTGGCTAAAATCAGCGATTGATTTGCCATTAATGAGCACATACACCGCTACATGCTTAGGAAAGGTAATCATTTTAATGACAATTACCTTACTGCGGCGTAATAATTTTTCAAAATTTTTCACCACTGTTTGTTCTTCTAAAATCTGTTGTGGCCCATGGGCATATAAAGGGATTTCTGCTGTAAGATCTTGCCCTTCCATTTGATCAACCTTTGATAAGTAGGAACGGGTCCCTTCTTTTATTAATAATACTTGTGACAATAGTAACGCCATCATAAAAAAAATAAGCAGTCTAATCAATACATCTTCCACATGTGCCATCCATTTTTTTGTGGATTTCCCCATTGGATGCCTCCATATTTTTTTGCTATTAGTATGCGTTACTTCTTTACTCGCTTATACAACTTGCAACTTATATTTCTGCCGCATGTTGTCCAGCTACATAACCTGTCGAAAAAGCAGCCTGTAAGTTGTAACCGCCAGTATAGCCATCAATATCAATGACTTCCCCTGCAAAGTACAAACCTTCAATTTGTTTTGAAGCCATGGTTTTAGGGTTAATTTCTTTAACATGAATACCGCCTGCTGTGACAATGGCTTCACTAACGGGCCTCGTACCTGTAATCGTAAAAGTTAAATGGGTAATTTGCTGTAACAAACGAGCACGCTCACTTTTGGTAATTTGATGTACAAATTTATCAGGATCAAGATGAGCTAGATCAATTATTACATTTATTAATTTGGCCGGTAATAATTCACCAAGGGAGTTTTTTATTTGTTTACGGGTAAACTTTTCAAAATCGCGCTGCAAACGTTTATCAAGGACCTCTTCCGTGAGGGCAGGTTTTAAATTAATGGAAATTAGCACTTCTTCGCCTGGTTTACTTCCTAAGAGTTCAGCAACTTTCTTACTCAAGGATAAAATAATAGGCCCAGACAAACCATAGTGGGTAAATAACATTTCACCAAAATCCTCGGCCATCTTTTTCCCTTCAAAAATCACACTAGCTTCCACATTTTTTAAAGACAATCCTTGTAATTCTCCAATCCAGTCCTCGCCAACTTCTAGGGGCACCAAGGATGGTTTCAAAGGCACTATGGTATGTCCGACCATTTCTCCCATTCGGTATCCATCGCCAGTAGAACCCGTTGCCGGGTAAGAAGCACCGCCCGTTGCTAAGATGACAGCATCTCCTGTATATTCTATATTATTACTGGCAAGCACCCCAGTAACGCGGCCATTATGCATTAGAATCCTTTTTACTGATTGTCCTGTGACTACCTCGACCTGTAGCTCTTTAAATGCTTTTTGAAAGGCTTCTACCACATCTTTTGCATTATCGCTGACCGGAAAAACCCGCCCCCCGCGTTCTACCTTTGTCATAACACCATAGTTATGCAAGAAATCAATCATGTCTTGGTTACTAAAACTATGTAAAGCACTATAGATAAAAGGACCATTACCGGGCATATTTTTAATGATGGTTTGTTTGTCAGCAATATTGGTAATATTACAACGTCCTTTACCAGTTATGGCTAATTTTCTACCTAAAACAGACATCTTTTCAATAATCGTTACCTTCGCTCCATGTTGGCTAGCACTAACTGCGGCCATCATCCCTGCAGCTCCGCCGCCAATTACAATTACTTTTTTCATACTATCACCTTTTCATATTAAAGTTTAATTTCAAAACGCATAAGAAAAAGCCCTTATTTATTGCCAATAAGGACTCACTCTTTTATTTATCTTTCAGTCTGTGTAGTTCTTCCACTTCACTTGCTAATAAATGACGATAGCTGCCTCGTTTGACCCCATCCAAGGTTAAAAAGGCAAATTTAACACGTTTTAGCTGTTTTACATCCGAGCCAATGGCCTCAAACATGCGACGAATTTGCCGATTTTTTCCTTCATGAATGGTAATTCTTATGGTAGTCAAATCTCTTTCCTGATCATATTCGAGTACATCAATAATCGCAGGTGCTGTCATACCATCATCTAGCTGAATACCAACCCTAAGCAAATCAATTTTCTCCTGGGCTGGCTCACCGCCCACTTTAGCAATATAGGTTTTGTTGATTTTTTTACTAGGATGAATTAAAGAATGAGTTAATGCACCATCATTTGTTAACAGCAATAACCCTTCTGTACTATAATCTAGCCGTCCTACCGGATAGATTCTTTCTGGAATATCGGTAATAAAGGAAGCGATGGTTTTACGATCTTGGGGGTCAGTGAGGGTCGTAAGCACGCCCTTAGGTTTGTAAAATAAAATATAAACAAGTTTTTCCCCTTGAATACGTTTACCATCCACCATAATTCTATCATTTCCTGGCATGACTTTCGTGCCTAGTTCTGTAACTACTTTGCCATTTACTGTTACCCGACCCTGTTGAATAATTTTTTCTGATTCACGGCGAGAAGCAATTCCCGCTTGACTCATAATTTTCTGCAGACGCTCTAACATAATAAACTCCTTTAAAACTATAATTAATCCTCAATAATGCTTGAGAAATCAGTTTGTTGTTTGCACATTCGAATTAGGCCATGATCCCGTGTTTTTTTTAGGCAACTGCCACAAATACCCTCACCACAACACATTCTCGCATTATTCGTAGCTACCATTGGAATATTCACTCTTGCCCCTTGCATAGCAGCAATCACACCATAGTGCTGTTCATCTGGCCCGGCACTAACGACCAAATCTGGCCTGCAAGCAAACCATTCTCCTAGCATAGGCATACCATACTGCCTTAGAGAAGATACCTGCTGTACAGTAATGCCGAGTTCTTCTAAGGCTTTTACAATGAAAATTTTCCCTACTTTACCAGGAGCTAATAACGCTGTCACTTTATTGTTATTTTCACGTAATTTTAACGCCAAAGGAAAAGCAGGCGCTTGCCCGATACCGCCAGCTACTAATATTATATTACCATCCGTAATATTGTCAATCCACGGTGCACCTAAAACTCCATTATAATAAGGCCCACGCAGTAATAACTTAGTATTATTCTCTTCTAGAATACGCTTTGACTTCGGACCAATAGTTTCAATAGCTACTTGGATAGTATTTCCCTGTATGGTCATAATATTAACTGGAAAATTAAAATAATAAGGGTCACTGGGACGACGTAAAAACACAAAAGATCCAACGGGCTTTAATTCCTCGGCCAAAGGAGAAGTTACACTCATTTCTAGCAGAACGGTTTGTTCTCCCATTCTTTCTTTAACAATAAACTCTACTTCTTCTTCTATTCTTACTGTTACAGGTTCATTCGCATCTTGCTTTTTTTTATATTGCCAATGCTGTTCATATAATATACATCTTCCCGACCAATTGCAATCACAAGTTTTTTCGCCTTTAAGATGGCTGCAAAAGATACAGTTATTTGTCTCTGCCAAGAGGCAGGGGCAATACTTAGAATTGATATCAATACATTGGGAGATATTTTTATACATCTTCCTACCTCCTTATACCAGACATACATTATAAATATCGCTTAATCCTGCGTTTTTAACGCGCTGTTTAATCTCAATAGCATTCGTTATATAAAGAGACATACGCTTCATATGTTCAAAATAAAAAGCCCCAGAGAGGGTATAGCGCATCCTTAGTCCCTCTTCTCGCTGCATCTGTTCATGTACAAAAGCAATAAAGTCCCCAGAGGCCAAGGTTCTAGGCAGTTCTAAGTATTTCATATCTAGGCAATACCGCACTGCGTTATTACCAGCCAGTAAACCAGTAATAATAGCTTCCGTATGTCCGACTA
>JAPUES010000072.1 GCA_027492445.1 Sporomusaceae bacterium
GTAGGCGTCACTTCCAATTTAATGCCAACATCAATGTATGTTACCGTGATATAAGGTTCGCCGCTACCGTAGCTCTGCCTAGTTTCCACCGCCAGCTTGTCACCAATCATAATTTGAGCAGTACATCCATCCAGTGCCGCAATACGTGGGTTAGCTAATAAACGGCCTTTTTTGTTTTGCAACAAATGATTGACAGTGACCTTTAAATTAACCCCGTATTCAGATTTACCAATGCCCACACGAAAAGCACTTCCTTCAACCATACTGACTGCTTCAGGAACCCCTGTACTTGCCCCCCAGTCAATACCTGTATTTTGTAAATCAATAAGGGATATTTCAATAATTTGCGCTTCAAACATTACCTGACGCGCCGGTTTATCAAGTTCAGCCAATATCTCCTTGACTGTTTCTAGATCCTCCTCGCTGCCCATAACAATCAGCTTGTTGTTCATGGCTTCTACCTGAATCTCATTATTGGATATGAGTGTAGCAAAGATTTTCTTAGCTTCCTCAGCTTTTATATATTTTAGTTGTACAACCAAATGGGGTGAAAAGCAATTTGTTGCTTGTGGCAACAGCTCAGTAGATACCTCTTCCACCTGAACTGAAGTTGGGTTACTTAGGGTAGTGGAAGGTAAAAGACTTGAGGTATTTACGGGTAATTTTTCATTGATTGGTTGGGCAAATGTACTCAGTGAAAGGGTGAAAAGCAACACCCCAACAAGAACTAGTCCCCAACTGATCTTCCAGTATCTCTGCCAAAACACATGCATTCCCCCTCCTTAGAACCACCAAGAAAATCAGGAAATCTGTTCCCTTTTTTCTCTCACAAAATAAAGAAAACTTGGCTTGCACCAAGCCTTAGTTGCCCTTACTTGTAATCGAGAAAGTGTTATACTTTCTGATTACGCAAAAAAATCTCCAAACCTAAAAAGGCTAAGAGATTTTTGCAATAATTTGTCATGAAATAACAATCCCGGCGTACAAAAATACGCCGGGACAAAATAAGCACAACAAATAAATATCGCACAAATCCCCTCCCCATCTCTCGCAGGTCATAACGGTGATTGCTATACAGGCAGTTCTCCTGGCTCTGGATCATAACTATCCACACCTTCCCAAGCTTCATAGCCCAGTGGCATTATCATGGAATCGCTCCCCATTACAGTGGCGGGACCGCGTCGGTTTTTAACCGACTTCCCTATTAAGCCCCGCAGGGCACCTGTACCAATAATATGAAATTTTGTTACTATCTATAACATATAATATTTTTTTAATAGTGTCAATCTTTTACAGGCACCTTTATCCTGGCGACCATTGCCCTGTCGGACTTGAAATATTTAAATAGCAATCGTCGAGGATGGGACTATAGGGTTGAGCGGCGTTACGTAGGAAGCAAGCATGCCCTCTAGCCCCATCCTCGGCAGACAAACAATATAGATAAACCTTTCAATGCAACCTATATGGAAAGATTTCTCTTTCCACATTCTTGCTCCGTACTTACCAATAGAATACATAACACAAGAAGCTCCATCGCTTGTTTTAGTTCTTCTAATGGCGGAAAGGTCGGTGACAATCGAATGTTTTTATCTTCTGGGTCCTTGCCATAAGGGAAGGTCGCACCAGCAGGAGTAAGTACGACTCCGGCGGCAGCGGCTCTAGCAACAATGGCCTGAGCACATCCTGGCAACGTATCTAAGCTAATAAAGTAGCCACCCTGAGGCTTACTCCAAGAAGCAAGATTTTTACCTCCTAGCTGAGCTTCTAAAATATTGAGTACTACATTAAATTTTGGGGTAATAATTTCCTCTTGTTTACGCATATGGGCCTCAATACCGGCTTGGTCTTTAAAGAATCGCAGGTGCCGCAATTGATTCAGCTTATCAGGCCCAATAGTTTGAAACATCATTTGCTTTTTGAGCCACGTAATATTAGCTTCACTACTCCCTACCATAGCAATACCCGAACTGGCAAAGCTAATTTTGGATGTAGAGCTAAATATAAAAGTACGATCGGGATGACCAGCATTACTACATGCCTCTAGAATATTGAGTAGTGATTCCGGATTGCTGGTTAAATGATGTACTGCATAGGCATTATCCCAAAAAATCCGAAAATCTTGGGCTTTAGTTTTCATGGCTGCTAAACGTTCTACGACTTGGTTGGAATAAGTAATACCAGTAGGATTACTATACTTAGGCACACACCAAATCCCTTTAATACTAGAATCCTTCGCAACAAGTTCTTCCACTTGATCCATATCTGGACCGTCAGCTTGGTAATCAATGGTAATCATTTCGATGCCAAAATATTCACAAATGGAAAAATGCCGATCATAACCAGGACTGGGACAGAGGAATTTCACCTTCGGCAATTTTCCCCACGGAGCTTCACTTTCTGGCAATCCATGAAGCATGGCTCTGGCAATTAAATCATGCATTAAAATCAAACTTGAGTTACCACCAATGATAACATTTTTAGGATTAGTTTCTAGAATCCAAGCAAAAAGCTCTTTTACTTCAGGAAGGCCATCTAGTCCGCCATAATTACGACAATCAGTGCCATCCTTTGCCGTATAGTCCTTGTGGCTCAAACAATCAATGAGACCTGCCGAAAGATCTAATTGCTCAGAGCATGGTTTCCCACGAGACATATCTAATGCTAGTTTTTGCGCCTTAATTTCTTGATAGCTATGAGATAATTGGGAATAATATTCTTGTAATTCTTGGTTGGTTAAGTTTTCTAATTCATTCATATTTTTATCGCTCCTTCACATTCTTGTTTATTATACGAGAATTGCTCAGTCCTAGGCAACATATTTTCCAAATTAAATCCAATGTATTCAGAATACCTGATAATAAAACCACTATTTTTTAGTATCTCTATAAATAGTAAGAAGAACCTATAATCATAAAAGTTATAAGTTC